>JAZUHR010000124.1:0-9639 GCA_045641825.1 Lachnospiraceae bacterium | reverse complement strand
GTGTCGTTTTCGGCACCTCTTGAAGTGCGATTTCGACACCTCCAGAGGTTCCCATTTCGACACTTCTGACACAGGATTCCTGCACAAGATTAGCCGAATTTCTTGTAAAATCAGCCGTTCTGGGGGCTATTCTTATAATTTCAGAGCCGTTTTTAGCAGTTTCTGTGCCAAAATCCCCTTCCTTTTCTTCATTTTCCGCCTTCACAGAAGTGTCGTTTTCGGCACCTCTGGAAGTTCCGTTTTCAACAACGCTCATAAAACTTTTGATGTAAAGAATGCTCGGTAATCCAAGTCCTCTTCTACGCTTTTCAACCAGGCCAAATGATTCGAGTTCCCCCAGGTACTCTATTGACTTCTTTTTTGAAAATCCAAGAATATCCTGAATCTCTTCGATGGTAAATATAATGAACACTCTCTTTTCTTCATCAAGCCAACCATTCTTTACGGATAATGCCATTCTATCTAATAGCACGCCATATAAAATCTTTGCAGACAAAGACAGCCCCGAAAAAGATTCATTAATAAGCATCACCTTCGGTATTCTAATAAAGCTAAATTGTTCCGCCTCAGATCCATAATAGTAGTCAAATTGCATCTGTATACCCCTTTACTTATAAAGCTGTTTTTCCTGTTTGTCCTGATCTTTCTTCCACTGGGCCAAGAGCTGCTCGATAACCTTCTTTGCTTCATCCGCTGTGTAGTATGCAGGAAAATACTTGCGTAGCTGATTGGATGTAAAGTTCACGCGCATGGCCGGTTTTCTGCCCGGCATATTTCCGTTAAGAATAGAAATAACATCTGCATGTGAAAGATCTTCATCCTTACTCAGTTCGTCTCGTAATGCTGCAACCTGATAGCTCTTTAGTACGCCATTCTCTTTTATATACTCGTAAAGCCATTTTTGAATCTTAGGATCGATATATGAAATATCTACACCGGTCATAACTGCAATGTTACCTCTGTCTATCATATCCAAGAGTTCAGGAATAACCTCTGTAAGGCGGATATATCGATGTACATTATTCTTGCTTTCACCTACTTGCTGAGCCAAATCTACATCGGCTCGATAATTTGTCCCAACTTGGGACGAATTTTTCTTCGGTCTGCCGGCGCCTCGTCTCATAGCCTCATATCTCATTCTATAAGCGAAAGCTTTTTCACTTGGAAGTATTTCCTCTCGCTGGATGTTACTATCTACCATCGCAATTATGGCATCATCATCACTCATTTCCTTGATGTATGCAGGAATAAAATCCAAGCCTATTTTCTGTACTGCATATAATCTTCTATGGCCGGAAATCATTTCATACTTATCTTTTCCAATAGGCCTTACAGTAACCGGAGTAAGCACTCCATTGTATCTGATACTCTCAATAAGTTCTTCCATCTTTTCATCTTCTGTTACTTTGAACGGATGATTTTGAAAAGCCTGTATCATCGTAATGTCAATATCTTCAACTGGATCACCACTAGGAACCCCAAGAAGTTCATCTACAGACATCATTTTAATTTTTTCACCAGGTCGTTGTTGCTTCATGCACTTACCTCCTCATGCTCCAATACTTCCTTTGTCAATGACTCATATGCCATCGCAACCTTACCTTCTCCACAGTGCTCAAATATACTCATACCAACTGCACTTGTTTCTGCAGCTTTTACAGAGATAGGTATATAGGTTTCAAAGGTACCAACCTTCTCACTATATGTCTTGTGGACCATTTCAAAGATATCCCTGGCATAATTTGTTCTAAAATCAACCATGGTCATCACAATTCCCTCGATGCGAAGTTTCCTATTAAGCTGTCGTTTAACCTTCATAATAGTCGAAAGAAGCTGTTCAAGACCTTTGACTGGTAAATATGCTGTCTGTACCGGAATAAGCACTGAATCAGCTGCAGCGAGTGCATTTATCGTCATCATGCCAAGCGATGGCATACAGTCGATAATAATGTAATCGTAAAAAGGCCTTATCATTTCTACATAGCCCCTCATAATTGTCTCTCTTGCTATAACACTTGCCATAGAAACCTCCATGGCAGATAGCTCTATATTTGCAGGAAGCAGATCCACCCCCTCTGCATGATGAAGAATTCCATCCATGGGCGATACTTCCTCGTCATTAATGAGATCCATCATTACTGTAGCAAGCGTCACGCCTATTTCATCCGGCTGAACATATCCAAGACTGGCTGTCATAGATCCCTGAGGATCTGCATCAATAAGCAGAACCTTCTTTCCTTTTCTTGCAATTCCAATACCCAAATTTACCGCAGTGGTGGTTTTTCCAACGCCACCCTTCTGATTTGCAATAGCAATAACCTTACACATAATTAGCCTCCCTTACTCGTCTCTAAAGACTTCCAAATATTCATCAATTATGTCCGTATTTACTAACACCGTTTTCTTCAAGTGATAAACAGCTTTGGCTTCATCTGCCAAATCTCTAAAAGCATGAACACCCATAGAATAGAGTGCTGCTCCTTCATCTACACGAACGAATTTTTTGCGTCCGTCTTTATATAACTTTCTCAATTCATCTTCCGGTAACTTTTTTCTAGGATATCCCATGCCTATCTTCCTCCATTGCCTCTAAGCTTCATTTCCATATACGTTTCCAGTCTTTTCATATCAACGAGCACACCTTTCCTGATATGAATATTTGCGTCTGCTTCTTTTGCCAGTTTCACCATCGAATAATACGGCAAAGAAAAATAGTTTGACGCCTGTGCATAGCTGGCATACAGCATTTCTTTTTCCGGCCTGATATATCGGTCCAGCTTCGGTATGCCGCTTTTCACAGTTTTCTTTGGCTTTTTATTAGCCATTCAAAATACCTCCTTTCAAGCGTCTGACACGCTTTGACACATAATAAATCAGCCAAAAATGCCCTGCGTTTGTGAACGTGATGGATAATCATGGAAGATTTAGACAAACAAAAAGGACATCCTGCAGTAGCCAAAATGGCTAATACAAAATGTCCTGTGTTATCTTAAGCTGTTCCTAAGATTATTATTTTATTGTGGGGCTAAAATACGTGATGTTCCGACACAATCCGCAGTATTCAAATGAATTTGACAACAGGTTCCGAATTTCTACGACTTTTGCAAGGCGTTTTGATGAGGTTGCGTAACGTTCCGTCATCTTCCGTGATGTGTCGTGATGCTATCGTATCCTACCGTGATGTTCCGTCTAGTTAAGCGATTTCATCGTAGGGAAGTATAAAACATCGCGGATGGCTTCAGAGTCGGTCAAGAGCATAACCAGTCTGTCGATGCCGTAGCCGATACCACCGGTAGGTGGCATGCCGATTTCCAGGGCATTTAAGAAGTCCTCGTCGGTATGGTTGGCTTCCTCATCACCTGCGTCAGCAGCAGCGTCTTGAGCCTTGAAACGCTCGCGCTGGTCGATAGGATCGTTCAGCTCGGAGTATGCGTTACACATTTCCCATGTATTGATGAACAGCTCGAAACGCTCTACCTTGGTAGGGTCGGATGGCTTTTTCTTGGTAAGAGGAGAGATAGCGAGAGGGTGATCCATAATAAATGTAGGCTGGATCAGGTTCTTTTCACAGTATTCCTCGAAGAAAAGGTTGACGATATCGCCCTTGGTATGCCACTTCTCGAACTCGATGTGGTGCTCCTTAGCCAGTGCTCTGGCCTCTTCGTCTGTAGCCACCTGGTCGAAATCGATGCCTGCGTACTTGATGATTGCCTCATTCATTGTAAGCTTTTCAAATGCCTTACCGAAGTCAAGCTCGATGTCGCCGTACTTGAACTTGGTAGTGCCCAGCACCTTCTCAGCCAGATATCTGAACATGGATTCTGTGAGTTCCATCATGCCGTTGTAGTCAGTATATGCCTGATACAGCTCCATCAGTGTGAATTCAGGGTTGTGTCTGGTATCTACGCCTTCGTTACGGAAAACACGGCCGATTTCGAACACTCTCTCCATGCCTCCTACGATAAGTCTCTTCAGGTAAAGCTCCAGGGAAATACGAAGCTTTACGTCCTCATCCAGCGCATTGTAGTGAGTCTCGAAAGGTCTTGCAGCTGCACCGCCTGCATTTGCTACCAGCATAGGTGTCTCTACTTCCATAAAGTCACGGTCAGCCAGGAAATTTCTGATCTCTCTGATAATTTTGGAACGCTTTACAAATACTTCCTTGGACTCTGCATTCATGATGAGGTCTACGTAACGCTGACGGTATCTCATATCTGTATCAGTAAGTCCGTGGAATTTCTCAGGCAAAATCTGTAAGCTCTTGGAAAGAAGTGTGATTTCATGAGCGTGAATGGAAATCTCACCTGTCATTGTACGGAAAACGAAGCCCTTTACACCGTAAATATCGCCGATATCTGACTTCTTGTACTCGCCGTATGCCTCTTCACCGATAGAATCCTTGGAAACGTACACCTGTACAGTTCCCTTGAGATCCTGGATATTGGAGAAGGAAGCCTTACCCATAACACGCTTAAACATCTGACGACCTGCGATGGAAACGTTGATAGGGCAAGCATCCATGATAGCACGGCGTTCCTCGTAATCAGCCTTCTTAGCTACACGAGCCTCTTCCTCAGACATGCCGTCTGTATTGACTGCTGCGCGGCCTGCCAGCTTTTCAGCCTCCAGTGCCTCGTACAGAGCCTTCACCTCGTCTGTGTGGTGAGTCTGATCATATTTAGTAATCTGAAAAGGATCCTTTCCTGCAGCCTGCAGATTGGCAAGCTTCTCACGACGTACCTTGAGGAGCTGGTTCAGATCCTGTGTCTGATTGTTCTGATTATTGTTCTGTTCTGCCATTTCTTTTTCCTTTCGTTATCCCATAAAATATGGGCATATTTAGTATATTATATAGGCCCAGCCCGCTTTTTGTCAATAAGAAAAACCACTTCCCCTCGGGGTGGGGAAGTGGCTTATGAGGAAGGATGAAATGAAAAAATCATTCATGTAAACTAGCAATCAACCCTTTACAGATCCAAGTGCAATACCCTGTACGATATTCTTGGAGAGGAAAATGTAAACTACCACAACAGGAAGGATACAGAAAAGAATCATGGCATATACCTGACCAAGGTCAAGGTTTACAAAGCTTTCATTTCTGATCTCTGCCAGGATAATAGGCAGAGTCTTTAAATTATCCTTGCTGATAAGGAGAGCCGGTACGAAGTAATTGTTCCAGCTGCCTACGAATGCGAAAATTGCCTGTACTGCGATAGCGGGCTTCATAAGAGGAAGCACGATTTTATTGAAGGTGTGGAACTCGCCCGATCCATCGATTCTTGCAGCCTCCACCAGTGACAGAGGAAGTGAGCTCTGCATGTACTGCTTCATGTAGAAGAAGGTAGCTGGTGCTGCGATTGCAGGAACGATAAGCGGAATGAAATTATCAGTCATGTTAAAATCATTCATCATCTTCAGGAAACCCAATGTGGATACCTGTGCAGGTATAGTCATAATCATCAGAATGAAGGTGAAGATGAATTTTTTAAGTTTAAAATCGTATGCGTGAATAGCGTAAGCAGTGAGGCAGGAGAAATAGGTGGTAAGTACTGCAACTGATGCAGAGATTACGAAGCTGTTTCTGAGCGCTGCTACCAGTCTGTATCTGCCGGTGAAAATATTCTTAAAGTTCTCAAAAAAGTATTTTCCGGGTACCAGGCTGAAACCTCTGGAAATCTCACTGTGAGATCTGGAAGCGCTGACTATCAGCAGCAGGAACCAGAAGAGACATACGATACATGTAAACCATAAAACAATATTTGCAATTAAACGTCTTGCTTTTATACCAAGACCTTTATCGGTCTTTCTTTCAACTGTTGAATTCGCCATATGTCCCCCTTACATTACTTCTTTTTCATTTGTTACCTTGAAGGCAATGAAGCTCAGGATACCGGTCACAATGAACATAAGTACTGATATAGCACCGCCGAGACCATAGTTCTTGCTCTGGAGAGCCATATTCAGGTACATAACCATTGTTCTGGCTACAGGTCTACCGGCTACTGCAGGGTTACCCGAACCGTTTGTAAGTACCTGTGGTACGTCGAACATCTGGAGACCACCGATGAGTGATGTAATAAGTACATATACCAAAATTGGCTTAAGGAGTGGCAGAGTAATCTTGAAAAATACCTGTGTAGATGTAGCGCCGTCTACTTCTGAAGCTTCGTAGAGGGATGTATCGATACCCATCATACCGGCCATAAGAAGGATGGTAGTATTACCGAACCACATCATAAAGTTCATGAAAGCGATAATAATTCTGGTAGCCCATGGCTCATCCAGGAATTTGAAAGGCTTATCCAGAATGCCCATGTTCATCAGCATCATGTTTACAGGTCCCTTATCTGCAAAAAACATGTAGAACATCATAGCGAATGCTGCTGCCATGATCAGATTGGGCAGGTAGATAACGCTCTTGAAAAAGCCTGCGCACTTAAGTCTCAGTCTTACATCAGAGAACCATGCTGCCAGTAAGAGTGAAAAAAGAATCTGAGGAATAAAGCCCATAACCCAGAGGATCAGGGTATTTTTCATAGAATTCAGGAGAACTCCGTCCTCAAATATTTCGATGTAATTATCCAGTCCGGTCCAGTCAGGTCCATACATAATAAAAGTCTGGGTTCTGAAGTACTGGAAAAAACTATATACGAACGTGGAAATAAGAGGATAGAGTGAAAAAAGTCCGTACACAAGTACAAATGGTATAAGGAATATATATCCCCACTTATTGTAACTTACAGCTTTGCTCTTTTTTTTCTTATCTTTCATAAGTTTCCCCCTTTTTTAGTTATCACTTATAAATCACTTTCAACCCTATTTACAGGGTAAAAGGTCATTCATAACTGATTTTTTCCTAAAAAAGGCCTACCTGCTTATGCAGGCAGGCCCGTAATTTTAAAAATTATTTAACCTTAAGCTCAGGATACTTTGTCTTGAGGTCTGTCTTGAAGAGCTTCATAGCCTCAGCCTGTGTAGACTTGCCTGTGAAGTAGTTCTTCATAGAGTTCTGGAATGTCTCGTTACATCCCTGATCGTATGCTGTGATGTTGGAAAGGTCGATTGTTGTAATACCAGCAAGGTAGATAGGAAGAGGATTCTGACCGCCAAGAACCTTGGATGTGTAGTCAGACTGAGCCATTGCTTCCATAGCAGGCTTGTTGTTTACGAAGTCGTTCTTTTCCTTAACGATAGTTGTCATAATGTCCTTGTCTGTTGTCATCTTAAGGATGATTTCCTTAACAAGTTCCTTATTATCAGTACCGTTAGCTGCGCAGATCCATGTGCCGCCCCAGTAGAATGCCTGAGGACCAACTGTAAGTGCAAGACCGCCTGCATTTGCTACAGAGCCTTCCTTATCAGCTGCCATAGAGAAGTCGATGAACCAAGCTGGTCCAAAGTAGCAGAATGTCTTTCCTTCCGGATAGAAGCCTGCGGACCACTCTGTAGACCAGAGATCATGTGTACCAGCGTACTCCTTCTCTGCCATTGTCTTGGAAATCTCTACCCACTTGTCAATGTTCTTATCGATCTTAACAGTAGTACCCTTTACCCAAGGCTCTGTGGTGTTGTTAGAGAATACACGGAATGTATCGTTAACAGAAGAACACATGAAGTAGCCAGCCTTCTTCATCTTCTCAGCTGTTGTAAGGAATGTATCCCAATCCTTTACTGCCTTCTGAACTTCGTTAGGATCATCAGAACCAAGAACTGCCTTAGCGATCTCTCTGTTGTAGATAAGACCAGCTGGGCATGCCTGCCAAGAAGAACCCTTGATCTTGCCGTTGCTATCGGTCATAACATCCTTTGTGTACTGGAACTGATTTGCAAGGTTAGCGCTTGTGATGCCGAGCTCCTCAAGAGCTACGGAGTTGTTGTTGTCAACATACTTAAGAGCGTAGTCAGCTTCTACAAGGAAGATATCTACCTTATCATCAGCTGCTGCATCCTTCTGCTTAAGCAGAGTCTCATCAAGCTTGTTCTGGTAAGCGTTATCTGCATTAGCTGTAACTACCCAGTTAACTGTAACGTCACCAATCTTACCATGAGTATCGTCTGTCTTTACATAGCCAGGGTAGCAATCTGCTACTCTTGTAACGAACTCATCGTTCCAAACGTAAATGTTAAGAACCTTACCACCATCTGAAATAGCAAGTTTCTCAACTTCTGCCTTCTTAGGAGCCTTATCGCCGCATCCTACAAGAAGACCTACTGCCATTACTGCTGTAAGCAGTACTGCAAGTACTCTCTTCATAACTTAGTTTCCTCCCTATTCGTTATGTTTGAATGATTTATATTAAAGCATCTCGCTTCAATATCAATTAATTTTTCCGACTGTCTTGCCGGGGTAAACTGTGCCGGCCACCATAATCTGCTCGATAATGGCTGATTTCGGCCTCTCAATAAGATCAATAAGCTTCTCAGCAGCTTTGCTTCCAATGGTAACCACATCCTGTCTCAGGGTAGTAAGCTGAGGCTCTATGTGACGTCCGATTCGGATGCCATCGTATCCTGCCACCGAAATATCATCCGGTATCCTAAGGCCATGCTCTTTTATCACATTAATGCCTCCAAAGCAGGAGAAATCATCCGGATAAACTATACAAGTTGGTGGAGTCTTAAGTCTAAGCAGTTCCTCTGTTTTCTCTGCAGCCACCCTCGTGGATCTGTACTGAGCCTGCTTAACGTAATCATCAGGCACCTTAAGTCCTGCCTCGTCCATAGTCCTGTAGAAGGAAGACATTCGGCTTCTGGTAACTGCTGAATCCGTACCATGAATAAGTGCGATTCTCTCATGTCCCATGCTGATGATGTATCTCACCAGATCTCTCATGCCACCTACATTATCGGAAAGCACCGATGCCTTGGTGAAAAATGAATGGTCAATAGTAACAAGCGGAATGTCACTCTTGGCCAGAGCCTCCACCTCAGGATCGTAGAAATCCACACAGGCGATGATAACTCCGTCAAAGCCTCTGTATCTGCAGTGGTCCAGGTAGCTCATGCTACCGTGCTCTCTGCTGGTATTAATAAATGTAAGATCGTAACCCCTGGCCTCAGCTGTCTTCTTGAAGCTGTCAAGCACATGAGCAAAGAAGTCATGAGTCAGACCCGACTGCTCTCGATCTACAAATAATACTCCGATATTATTACTTCTGTTTGTCTTGAGTGCTCTGGCATTCGAATTGGGCAAATATCCCATTTCCTTAGCGGCCAGGCAAATTTTCGCTTTAGTGTCCTCACCTATGTCGCTGTGTCCGTTCAAAGCCTTGCTTACCGTCGCCACACTCACCCCACAGGCCTTGGCAATGTCCTTAAGTGAAACCATGTGTCACACCCCATATTTATTTTCCTGTGGAAGATTATTCCGCTAAAAACACTTAATCGTTTTCGCACTTTTATAGTACAGCAAATTACACAAAAAATCAAGTATTATTTTATCATTTTTATATATTTTTTCCTGAAACTTTAGTCCCAGATGAAAATACCTTATTTTTCTTATTAAAAACATAGATTTTATTCATAATTTGTTCAAAAACACCCTCCATTACGCTAAAACGTTTTCGGTATTGTTTCGTAAGCGTTTTCTGAATTCTATTTCAAAAACCCTCACAAACGCTTATTTTTACCGAAAAATAA
>JAZUHR010000123.1:0-2049 GCA_045641825.1 Lachnospiraceae bacterium | reverse complement strand
AAATGGAGAACCCCGAAGGGGTTTGAAAAGTTGAGCCTTCACGCGACAGCGTGAACTATCATGGCTTAGTGTCCTTTTCTCTCCTTTTATCTCCTTTTTTGAACGAAGTGAAAATCACGAACCCCGAAGGGGTTTGAAACACTAAGCTCTAATTCATAGGCACTGTAGGCGGTACGAAGGGTGCCTCCGACAGATTGGCCTGCTTCATCCCTGTAAGGCCCATAGCCAGGAATTCATCCGGCACTTCGGCCATCTCTTTATTTTTAATCTTGATTTCTCTGTCGCAATACTTGATGATACTGCGTCTGTGAGTAACAATAAGGCAGGTAGGTCTTGGAGTCAAGTCCTGAAGTCCCTGAATTACCTTCTGCTCAGTCTCCTCGTCCAGTGCCGATGTAGCCTCGTCCAGGATAAGGAATGGCGCATGGCGCACGAAAGCACGGGCAATGGCAATACGCTGTGCCTGGCCCTCAGAAATACCGTGACCACGCTCACCGATACGTGTATCAATCTGCTGAGGCAGCTCCATAACAAAATCATAGCCTGCAGCCAACTTCAGCGCCTCGTACATTTCTTCTGTGGTAGCATTCAGATTACCCATGCGGATATTTTCTCTGATAGTACCTGAGAAAAGAGTGTTGCCCTGAGGTACATAGGAAATAAATTCACGGGTACCTGCATTGGCTTCCTCCGTACCGCCATTCTGATTGTAAAAAGCAATCTGTCCCTGATAATTACTCATAAAGGACATAATAAGTCTCAGCAAGGTAGTCTTACCTATACCGGATTCGCCCACGATTACCACAAATTCACCGGGCTTAATATCAAGAGATACATTCTCCAGCACAGTTTCCTGAGGCATATAGCCGAAGGTCACATCCTTTACGCTGACACCGATCTGTGTGTCATGCTCCATATGCTCGGGAAGCTTCTTCTCCAGAGGAATATTCTGTAATTCCATAATACGTCCTGCTGAAGCGAGAATGGATACCACTCTGGGTATCTGCTGTGAAAGGCCGATAATAGGTGCCTGTACTCTGTTGATAAGGGTCAGATAAGCTGACATGGTACCATACTTAATATGACCTAAGGAAATCTGATTTACACCATAAGCAAAAGCCACGATATAGCCCAGCTGGAAGGTGGTGGACATTACAGTGGAGGTCGCTGTAGACAGCTTCGTTCTCTTAAATACCCAGTAAAATCTGTTTTCTCTGAGTTCGGTAAGTTTTTCCGCTGAATACTGCTCATTGGCAAATGACTTAACTATCAAAAGATTGGCCAGACTCTCCTGAAGGAAGGAACGGTAATCCGCCTCGGACTCCTGCACCTTTACCTGCAGCTTCTTCATTTTTCTACCCAGCACCATGGCAAGAATAGCCGCAACCGGTGCGATACAAAGGGCAAAAACAGCCAGCATAGGCGACTGTATAAAGAGATATACAAATACAACGATAAGATTTATGACCAGGGTAATAATACTGGGAATAGTACCGATAATACCATCGGCAATAGCACCGGCATCACTGGTAAGTCTGGTCATCAAATCTCCTGTATGGTATCTCTTTACGTCCATCCAGTGAGCATTGATAATCTGCTCATACACCTGCTTTCTGATACCAAAGGAAAAACGCTCATTCAGCATGGTGGACAGGAGGCCTGTTACCACTCCTACTACCTGCAAGGCCACAATAAGTACCAGATAAGTAATAAGGAGAGTCTTTACTTCCTCTCCTTCACCCGCTCTATTTATTATGTTTTTCGTGATATCGACCATCCAGAGGGAAACAAGTGACTCTCCGAGACCGACCATCATAAGAAGTCCAATCTTCCAGGCATAGGGCTTGGTGTAGTGCAAAAGCCACATAAGATAACGCCCCTGGTTCTTCCTGTCCTTCCATAAAGCCTTTAATTTTTCTTTCATTTAGATAAACTCCAGCTCACGCATCTTGGTTAAAAAGGCCATAACTTCGTTCTCGCACTGCTCACGGCTGACTTCATACTCGGATAAAAGCTTCTCAATGATATCTGACGCAGTAGTCTCTGTCT
>JAZUHR010000122.1:0-2691 GCA_045641825.1 Lachnospiraceae bacterium | reverse complement strand
TCTACTGTATCTACCAATCGGAGAAAGTTGCTGGCTAAGGGCGACTTTGTGCGAGTGCTAGTAAACACCGGCCGAAAGAAGCGTTATGAGACTCACTGTCTGAGGCCGAAGGCCGAGTTTGAGTCGAGTAGCTTCTGAGGCCATGGTGCTACAGCGCGAGCATAACGGAGCCCGAAGTCAGGATACTTTCGCAGATTGGCCAATATATCATTAAAAGGCACAGCTGCATAATAAACACATAATTCCCTCATAGAAGATGCCGTGGTGGAAGGATAGGAGCGTACACAGTTTTCACGAGCGGAGCGAAAAAAACTTCGGAAAGAAAACTTTCCGAAGTCGTTGTTTATGCCAATAATGAATACTCAGATGCGTCGATGACTCTGGTGGCGAAGCCCTCATAGAAGTCGGGCTCGTGGCAAATAAGCAGGATACTGCCCTTGTAAGCAGTGAGAGCACGCTTTAATTCTTCTTTGGCGTCTACGTCCAGATGATTGGTAGGCTCATCCAGAAGGAGGACATTGGTCTCCTTGTTGATAAGCTTGCAGAGACGTACCTTGGCCTGTTCTCCACCGGAGAGGACTCTGACCTGGCTCTCGATGTGCTTGGTAGTAAGGCCACATTTTGCCAGAGCGGAACGCACCTCATACTGAGTGAATGAAGGGAATTCCTCCCAAATTTCATCTATACAGGTGCGGCTGCCGGGATTGGTAATTTCCTGCTCGAAGTAGCCTGGGAAAAGGTAATCTCCCAGCTCTACCTCTCCTGAAATAGCCGGGATAAGTCCGAGAATGCTTTTTAACAAGGTGGTCTTACCTATGCCGTTGGCACCCTTTATGACCAGCTTTTCACCACGCTCCATGTTCATGGTGATAGGCTTGGACAGGGGTGAGTCGTAGCCTGTTACCAAATCCTTGGTCTGGAAAATATATCTGGCAGCTGCACGTGCCTCCTTGAAATTGAATTCAGGCTTCACATGCTCCGGAGCCAGCTCAATCAGATCCATATTATCCAGCTTTTTCTGACGAGACATGGCCATATTTCTGGTGGATACGCGGGCTTTATTTCTGGCCACGAAGTCCTTAAGTTCTGAAATTTCCTGCTGCTGGCGCTTATAGGCCGCCTCCAGCTGGGCTTTTTTCATTTCATAGACTTCCAGGAAATGATTGTAATCGCCAGGATAACGGCTGATTTCTGCATTCTCCACATGGTAAATCAGATTGACTACCGAATTCAGGAAAGGAACGTCATGAGAAATGAGAATAAAGGCATTTTCATAGTCGTTCAGATAACGCTTGAGCCATTCGATATGCTCAGGGTCCAAGTAGTTGGTAGGCTCGTCCAGAAGAAGGATATCGGGCTTCTGAAGCAGTAGCTTAGCCAGCAAAATCTTGGTACGCTGACCGCCGGAAAGAGCGGTAACATCAGAATCCAGGCCGATGGCTGTGAGCCCGAAGGCTCGGGAAATTTCCTCGACCTTTACATCAATATTGTAAAAATCGTGGGCTTCCAGGAGTTCCTGAAGGGTGCCTACCTCCTCCAGCATTTCATTCATTTCGTCCTCGGATACGTCGCCCATACGGCCGTAGATGTCATTTATCTGAGCCTCTATATCGTAGAGGAAATCGAAAGCCGAATTCAGGACGTCTCTTATGGACATGCCGGCAGTCAATACAGCATGCTGATCCAGATAGCCTACACGGACGTTTTTTGCCCATTCAACGCTACCTGCATCGGGCTGGAGCTTGCCGGTAATAATAGAGAAAAAGGTGGACTTGCCTTCGCCGTTGGCGCCGATTAAGCCAATATGCTCACCTTTTAAGAGTCTAAAGGATACGTTGTTGTAAATTGCTCTGTCGCCGAAGCCGTGGGACAGATTGGAAACTGATAAAATCATAGTAAACCTTTCTAAAGATAAATACATGTGACTGCGATAATATAACAGAAAAAGTGAAAAAAACAAACCTTTATAAAAATATTATGGACACTTTTTGCGAAAATGGTATAGTATAACTGTGCTTAACAAGAGGGGAAGCATAGTATTCTAACTATCAAGGAGGCAGTTATGACACTTGAAGAACTTATGGACAAAATAGATCAGGTAGAGATGCTTAGTATTGTACCTCTTTGCGACGCTGTGACAGGCGGCAAAGACGCAGTGACATCCAAGGCCTGGTATCTGGCCAGAAAGGGCTGCGAGGTAAAGAGCGTTAGTGTAGGAAGCCGTGACGGCAAAGCAGAACTCAGAGTGGAGATTATTAAGTAATTTGAGAAATAGAATAAAAAGAATTTTAAGTATTTTGCTCCCCATGCTCAGTATCGGTTTAACCCTGGCGATTGTCGGCTCTTATGCGGTCACTGTTTATGCCGGAATGGATGCCGATTCTGCTGTTAAGGAGACACTGCAGGGCTTCGTACTGGTAATCCCCCACGAGCTCAAAAGGGCTCTTGGTATAGGCGGAGCAGTAATCATAATTTCAATAGTTGCAGGCTTCATTGGATATATGTCATCGAGGGATTAAAAGCTCCCATCTGCATAAAAACGGAGCCCCATAAAATCCGATATCGTCACCTGAACTACAGGCATAAAACCGTCGTTTTTCGACGGTTTTTTTATGTCTGCACTACGCTCCGCTAGAGGCTATCGCAGGCCATAAAAAAAGCGGAGCGAAGCTCCTTTGGGGGTATCCGCGT
>JAZUHR010000121.1:0-5413 GCA_045641825.1 Lachnospiraceae bacterium | reverse complement strand
CGATGGTGTTCAGTACTGTATTGGGGCCTGCTATGGACTGCTGGCTGCTGACGGTACGGAATTCGAATTTATTACCTGTAAAGGCAAAAGGTGAAGTACGGTTTCTGTCGGTAACGTCTTTATTTAATGCGGGGAGTGAATGAGCTCCCATATTCATTACAGTCTTGGTCTTACATGTCTTGGCTTCACCTGTCTCGATAATCTGTCTTACAATATCGTCCAGCTGCTCACCTAAGAAAATGGAGATAATGGTAGGCGGTGCCTCGTTGCCACCCAGTCTCAAATCATTACCCGGTGTAGATGCCGAGCACCGAAGGAGCATGGCATGATTGTCTACCGCCGCAATAACTGCAGACAGGAAAAGCAGGAACTGGGTATTTTTATTAGGTTCACGCCCGGGCTTCAGAAGATTCTCGCCCTCCGAAGATACCATAGACCAGTTGTCGTGCTTACCTGAGCCGTTTACGCCTGCAAAAGGCTTTTCATGAAGAAGGCACTCCAGACCATGACGCTTTGCCACTTTTTTCATCACGTCCATTACTATCTGGTTGTGATCTACTGCGATATTGGCAGTGGTGAAAATAGGTGCCAGCTCATGCTGTGCGGGAGCCACTTCATTGTGCTGTGTCTTGGCAAGAACGCCCAGCTTCCAGAGCTCTGTATTAAGCTCCTTCATGAAGGAAGCGATTCGCTCCTTGATAGTACCATAGTAGTGGTCATCCATCTCCTGTCCCTTGGGAGCAGGGGCGCCGAACAGAGTACGACCTGTTAAAATAAGGTCTTCTCTCTGCATGTATTTTTTATGATCCACAAGGAAATATTCCTGTTCAGGACCTACGGAGCAGGCTACATTTTCAACATTTGTCTTACCGAAAAGGTGAAGAATTCTGGTAGCCTGAGTAGACAATGCGTCCATGGAACGAAGAAGCGGGGTCTTTTTATCCAGAGCCTCTCCCGTATAGGAGCAGAAAGCTGTAGGAATGCAAAGAGTAACACCTGCAGCGTCCTCCTTAACAAAGGCCGGGCTGGTGCAGTCCCATGCTGTATATCCTCTGGCTTCGAAGGTGGCGCGAAGTCCGCCTGAAGGGAAGGAAGATGCATCGCTCTCTCCCTTTATAAGCTCTTTACCGGAAAACTCCATAATAACCTTGCCGCCCTCTGCAGGAGCGATGAAGGAATCATGCTTTTCGGCAGTGATACCTGTCATAGGATGGAACCAGTGGGTATAGTGGGTAGCTCCCTTGCTGATTGCCCATTTTTTCATGGCTTCAGCAACAACATCCGCAATGGCCGGATCCAACTCCGCCTGGGTCTCCATGGTCTTCTTCAAAGAGTTAAAAACTGTTTCCGGAAGGACTTCCTTCATTACTGACTCATTAAAGACGTCAATACCGAAAATATCCTGAATTGATTCTGACATAGAAATGTCTCCTTTTATTTTGCCGCATTTTTTTGCAAATTACTGCTTGATTGTAACATCCATCTGAGTAAACGGAATCTCAATACCTTCAGCATCAAAGCTCTTCTTAACGGCTTCTGTAATGGCAAACTTGGCTGCCCAGTAGTCCTCAGACTTTACCCAGAAACGAAGGTTGTAATCCACGGAAGATGCCGCATACTGACTTACAAATACATCGATAGCTTCATCCTTAAGCACCAGCTCGCTGTTCTCGGCAATACTTGCAAGCACCTTCTTTACATGATCGATATCTGCTGAGTAGGAAGCGCTGGCAGGAATATCCAGACGTCTCTTTTTCTCACGGGATACATTGGTAATAACGGAATTGGAAAGAGCACCGTTAGGTACTACGATATCCTTAAAATCCGGAGTGCAAAGCTTGGTGTAGAAAATATCAATAGCGGTAACCGTACCCTCTGTACCATTGGAAATGATGTAATCGCCTACGTTGAAGGGGCGAAGAATCAGGATAAGAACGCCACCTGCGAAATTGCTGAGTGAGCCCTGCAATGCAAGACCGACAGTAAGACCGATGGAGCCTAAAAGGGCGATAATGGAGGATGAACCGATACCTAAAATCTCAACATCCACCAGAACTATAAGCAGATAAAGCCCTACCTTGATAAGTGAGCACAAAAATGCGATGACCGACTTATCCATTTTGGTCTTATGCATTCCCTTGCTGATAGCTGGAACAAGCTTTTTGATAATCTTGGAGCCGAAAAATGTAATCAGGAAAACCAGCAAAAGTCTTGCAAAAAATGGCAGGGTATGCTGTGTAAGAATAGCCACAATCTTTTCGCCAAACTCCATATTTTCAGCTGTAAGAATATCCGGGATGCTTAATACAAGTAAATTCAATAACATAAATGCCTCCTTTATTTATCTTCTTTTTCGTCTTTTGCTTCTGAAAAAGTATATTCAAATACTGAGATTCCAAGTGGTGGCAGTGTCATCACAATGGAATTGTCCTTGCCGTCATGCTCTACAGCCTCAGACTTTAACACGCGTGCATTAACATATCCTGAACCGCCGTACTTAATGGCATCGGAGTTCAGCACTTCCTTGAAGGAGCCCTTTACAGGCACTGCCTGTCGGAACTTTTCGTAGACTATTGGTGTAAAGTTGCAAACAAAGAGGAAGGCCTTGTCAGATGATTTACAGCGTCTTATAAAGGATACAATGCTGTGATCTGCGTCCATACAGCTCATCCACTCGAAGCCGTAGGGATTGAAATCGTCTTCGTAAATAGCCGGATTATTTACGTAAAGAGTGTTCAAATCTCTGCAGAAGCCCTGCATCTTCTGATGCATCTCATATTCGGTAGTCAATTTCCAATCCAGGCTCTTGCCCTCATTCCATTCGGCAAACTGAGCGAAATCCTGACCCATGAATAGCAGCTTTTTACCGGGATGACCTGTCATAAAGCCATAGGCCAAACGAAGGTTGGCAAATTTTTCATCGTAAGTGCCCGGCATCTTATTTACAAGAGAGCCCTTGCCGTGTACTACCTCATCGTGGGAAAGTACCAGCACAAATCTCTCGGAATAAGCGTACATCATGGAAAAAGTAAGGCAGCCGTGAACGCCTTTTTTGAAAAGAGGGTCCTGAGCCATGTACTTAAGGAAATCGTTCATCCAGCCCATGTTCCACTTCATATTGAAGCCCAGAGACTTGCCATCGGTAACATCTCCTGTAACATTGGGCCATGCTGTGGACTCTTCAGCAATCATCATTACATCCGGATGAGTCTTGGCCATCATGGAATTCAGGTGCTTAAGGAACTCCACTGTCTCCAGATTTTCCTTGCCGCCGTACTTATTAGGTATCCACTCTCCGTCCTTACGTCCGTAATTCAGGTAAAGCATGGAAGCCACTGCATCCATTCTGATGCCGTCCACATGGTACTGCTCTACCCAATAGAAGGCATTGGCAATAAGGAAATTAGATACCTCCGGCCGCTCCAGATTGAAGATAAGTGTTCCCCAGTCAGGGTGCTCTCCCTTTCTCTTATCGTGATGCTCGTAGAGGCAGGAACCGTCAAATTTCGCCAGACCAAAGGCATCTTTCGGGAAATGGGCAGGTACCCAGTCCAAGATAACGCCAATGCCGTTTTTATGCATGGTCTCCACAAAATATCTGAAATCCTCGGGAGTGCCATAGCGGGCTGTAGGAGCATAGTAACCTGTCACCTGATAGCCCCAGGAGCCGTCAAAAGGATGCTCCATAACAGGCAAAAGCTCAATATGAGTATAGTTCATATCCTTCATATACTCACAAAGTTCATCAGCCAATTCTCTGTAATTGTAGAAGCTGCCATCCTCTTCAGTAGGCTTTTTCCAGGAACCCAGATGCACCTCGTAGATGTTCATAGGGCTCTTGTACATATCCTTCTTGGCGCGCTGATCCATATACTTCTTATCTGACCAGTCGTATGCGCTGATATCAGTAACCACAGACGCATTATCAGGACGCTTCTGATGTGAAAAGCCGTATGGATCGGCCTTAAGAACCACAGCACCGCCTGTAATGGTCACGGCATATTTGTAAAGATCGTTTTCCTTGGCTCCCGGTACGAAGAGAGAGAAAACACCAAATTCATCATCAGCTTCCATTATGTGGCTACGCTGATTCCAGAGATTAAAGGTACCGGTAACGCTTACCATAAGGGCATTGGGTGCCCATACAGAAAACATAACGCCTTCTACTCCTCGCTGTACACACTTATGTGCGCCAAGGGTCTTGTAAATTTCATAGTTAATTCCCTTTTTGAAAAGCTCCAGCTCCTCCTTGGGAAGTTTTGTGTCAAAGCTGTAGGTATCCGGGCACTCATAGGTATTGCCATCCGGATAATATGCAGTATAGGTATAGTCGAACCATTCTTTTTCGTCTACAATCGTACCGAAAAATCCACTCTCATCCACATGAGTCATCTCGATTTTTTCGCCGGTGTCCTCACGATTAATAACCAGCCCGCAGGCCCCGGGGAAAAAGCCGCAGATACGGCGCTTTCCGTCTTTTGTTTCCTTGGATCCCAGTTCCCAGGAAGGATGTCTTGTTTCTCCATAGCAGATCGGATTAGTCTCATCTTTGGTAATGTAAGAAAAAATTCTCTGATCCATTTACTTCTCCCAATTTACTTTATTTTCAAAATATATTTATGAGGCTCAGCCCCAAAATATATTTCTATTCCAGATACCATTCATCATCCGAAGTCACCGGCTTTTTCTTCTTGCCGTCTGTACCGGCAGACCTGGCTTCTTCTGCATCCAGACGTTTAAAATTGAATTCCACGTCTGTACCATCAGTCTTTGCAGAAGAATCTGACTCGACTGCCACGGTTGCTTCTTCCCTCTCCGCCTGCTGCTCCAGGGTCTTCAGAACATACTTTTTAAGCACCTTCTCCATCATAAAGCTCTCTACCAGCACTCCCACTGCCAGTAGCAGGAAAAGTGTAAGGCCGCTGGTGTAGTAGCCCAAAAAAGCGAATACCAGCCACATGAGCACTATAAGTATGGTGTAGCCCATATGCCTCGCTGCCAGCCCCAGAGAAAACTTAAGTGCATTCCACTGCTTCATCTGAAATCTGGAAAGCACGGGACAATAATAGAGGAAGGTGGCTAGTGTCAAAAAGCCAATAACCACAAAGAGGAAAAGATAAGTAACTCCCCCCTCCTGCTTATAGACCTGAATTGCATACCAAAAGTCGAAAATCAGAAGTCCCCCCAGCACAAGGAAAATGTAAGATGCTCCCACTCCCTGTCGGAAATTCTGCTTAAAACTCCTGAAAAACTCCTTCACCGGATAGCCTCTGTGATGTCTGACCGCTTTAACAACCGCGTAATAAAGAGCGGTACTGCTGGGTACCAGGGCAAATCCGAACAAAAGTGCCGCCAGTACGTAAAGAGGGTGCCAGGAGGTGGTCTCTCCGAACAGCATCACTAAATTTATGTA
>JAZUHR010000120.1:0-4208 GCA_045641825.1 Lachnospiraceae bacterium | reverse complement strand
CCCAGAATATAGGTGTGTGTTAGATGGGCTGTAGCCGTAGCATCTCCGCCCTGTGAGTAAACATCGGAGAAATTTCTGTTCATATCCCACTTGACGTAGTCTACATTGCCTCTTTTGAAAACGTCAGACATTTGATCTATGATATAGTCCTGTACGCATTCTTTGGACAAGTTCAGAATCATCTGATTGCGGCCCAGAGCCTGGCTTCGTCCCGGCTCTGCCACTACCCAGTCAGGATGAGCGCGGAAAAGATCGGAATTCTCGTTCACCATCTCCGGCTCTACCCAGATACCGAATTTGAGGCCCATATCCTTGATTTTCTTTGAAAGTCCGGCTATTCCGTCCGGCAATTTTTTCTTATTGTCTACCCAGTCACCCAAGGAACAGTTATCGTTATCCCGCTTACCGAACCAGCCGTCGTCCATTACGAAAAGTTCAATACCGACATCCTTTGCTTCCTTGGCCAGTTTCAAAAGACCGCCTTCGGTAATCTTAAAGTAGGCTGCCTCCCAAGAATTCAGAAGAATCGGTCTGTCCTTCTTTTTCCAGGTACCGCGCACGATGTGCTCACGAACAAAGTGGTGCATGCGTTCGGAAATGCCACGATATCCTGCATCAGAAAAGGTCATAACCGCTTCCGGTGCCGTAAAAACCTCGCCGGGTGCCAAAGTCCAGTTCAGAAGGTCGAAATTGATTCCCGTCATAATGCGGGCCTTGGCATGACCGCCAAGTTCTACGGACTCCCTGTGATTGCCGGAGTAAACGAGATTGGTAGCATAGCAAAGTCCTGCAGTTTCTATACAGCCGGCTTCCCCATACATCACGAAAGGATTGGTATGGTTGGAGGAATTGCCGGTACGGCTCTCATTCACAATTTTTCCACCGGTAATCACTGTATCGCACTTGTCCATTTCCCTGGTCCAGTCACCGTGAAAGGAGGTCACCTTCACACAGTCGGCATCCATATCCAGCTGGAGGGAAGCCAGGTTTCTGATAATTAGGCAGTCGCTTTCACCGTTAATAAGGCGCACGCTTCTTGTGATACAGTCGCTGTCCTCATATACGCAGTAGAGAAGTTCCACGCGAAGATTTTTCACCCTGTCCTTCAGGGTTACTCTCAGCGCCTTTACGTCATTTTCACTATAGGAATGCGGGAGGGAAGCCACCTCGTACTCCTTCACGATATCGGAAAGAGCGCAAAGTTCATGGCTTTCATAAGCCGGATCCACTGTAGTCGCCCCGTCGGCAAATTCAACATAGAGGCCCGCTTCCTTGTGGTCGCCGGTACCGAAGGAGGAAAACTCGTACTTTTCGTCGTCAGGACATACCTTATTGCTCTTCTCATCGCTTACTATAGAGCAGCCGTTGCTGTTGGACCATTTCTGCATAAGCGCTGCTCTGCTATTCTCGTCTACATTTATGCGTCCGCCGTAAAACAGGTGAAAAAGCTCACCGTTCTCACCAATGGTGAAAACGTATGAGCTCTTTTCTGTATAGAGGTGGAACAGATTTTCATTGATAATATCAATCATTTCATGCCCTCTTTATATCATCTTGGTAAACAGTTTCGAAAGTGTTATGTCCGTTCTTCCCGGTAAAAAGTCTTCGAAAGTATTATATCAGTTCTTCTTTGCTTCAAGCTGCTTACAGATATCCTCGTAAACATCCTCATCCAACTTATACTTCTTCTTGTAGAGAACATATGAGATAAACATAAGTACCAGTGGAACAAGGGAAATAAACAGCAGAAGTCCGATAGTCTCATTGGTCTGAACACCCTCAAGAGCCTTTGTAATCGCCGCTATCTTCTCAGCCTCTGTGGCTTCGCCCGCGTTGGCCTTCTGCTCCCACTCAGAGATCTGATTGGTGTACTTGGTTACGTTGAGTACCATATATACTGCGGAGGTAATGATAACTACCAAAGCAGAAGCAAGCTTGGTGATGAAAGGTCTGAGGGATGTGATGATGCCCTCGTCTCTGGAGCCACGCTTAAGCTCATTGTACTCAACAGTATTCATGATGGAAATCATCATGATGAGGTAGTAGCTGTAGCAGCCGAAGTTACCCAGCATATAGCCTACTACCAGCACGTAGTAACCGATTTCTCCCATAGGTACCACGCCGGACAGGAACATCATAATGTAGCCTACTGTAGACACGATCATCATGAAGCCCATAAGTGGCTTTCTGTTGACCTTTCTGGAAATCACGGGGTAGAACACCATAAGAAGCGCTGTAGCCATCATACCGATAGTGGTGAAAAGTGAATACTTACCGCCGTCGTAGCCGAACTTGAAGTAAATGTATGTGGATCCGATACCGTTAAGAACGATATTGGAACCAATCTGCTGAACCAGGAAAATTACAGCGATCCAGAGGAGCTGGTCATTACCGCCGATTGTGGAAACAATCTTTTTGAAGCTTACCTTGGTCTTTGGTGTGCTGTCTGCCACTGCCACATTTTTCTCCTTGGCACCAAAGAGGGTGAAAAGGATGAAAAGAGGTGTGGCAATGCCTACGATAAGAGCGATAATGCCGTATGCTGTCTTGGCGTCGCCGCCGATGGCGTTTTCACCTGCTGTAAGCATGGGTACGAATACAGAGATTGCAGTACCACCGATACCTGCGAAAAGTGTGGCTCTGGATGTAATCTGGTTACGTGTATCCGCATCGGATGAAAGTGCGGGAACCATGCCCCAGTAAGAGATATCACTCATGGTGAAGGTGATGGAGAAAAGGATGTACATTACACCGAAAAAGATGATGAAGCTCCAGCCGTCCAGTGATGAATTGTAGGTGAAGTAAACCACGAACGCGGTGGTAACGCAGCCTATCAGCTGCCAGGGCTTGAATTTGCCCCATTTTGTACGTGTGCCCTCGATGATATTACCCATAATAGGGTCGTTAAAAGCGTCGAAAAGTCTGGCGAAAACCATGATACCTGTAACGGCTGCCAACTGGGCATTGGTCAGATGTCTGGTAAACATAATGTAGTTCAGAAGGAAACTGCTGATAAGGCAGTAAACCATGTCACGTCCGATTGTTCCCAAAGGGAAGAAAATCAGATTTTTCTTGTCCTGTGATGTCTTGCTCATAATTGTAAACTCCTCTTTTTGCTGATTACAGTAAGCTCCTTACTGTCTGTTTTTAAGCTTCATTGCCTCTTCCACTACCTTGTAGGCTCCGTCGTAGATGCCGGCAAGCTTGTTTTTCTTAATGTTCTCGCTCATATTCTTGATATAGGTCTTGTCATTCATGAAAAGATCTATCATCTGGATGGTATGAGGTATATCTCTGCACTCCAGTGTACCGTCACCGATCTCCGCAGAATGAACAGCTCCCCACTGCTCGTGGCCGCCCACACGCTTTATGAAAAGCTTGGGAACCGGATAAAAAGCCAGCTCCGAGGGCTTTGTGACCAGCACATCGCAAATTCTCATAAGAATGTTGGTGCAGTAAACTGCTTCAAAAATATTCTGATGCCAGAAGCCGTGAATACCATTTGAAAGTGACACGCCGTCCAGTTCGCCCTGCAGCATAGCCGGGATTCTGTCCTGCAGGCTCTGTCCCTTCATATCCTCTCTGTCAAAGTGGGCAAAAGCGATTTCCTTCATCTCCGGAATCTCGGTAAGCAGTGAATTCCATACGTTCTTATAGTCGCCCACATTCACATAAAGAGTGGCACGGCCTGCCTTGATAGCAGGAAGCAGATGCTTAATTATACTTGCAAAAATTTCCTTCTGGGCTCCTGCACCACCGATAGTCAGTAAGAACCTCATGGCTTCGCCTTTTTCCGCTCTCTCGATTCGCTTGTCGCAGTCAGTCTCGATATTGGCTACCAGTTCGTGATCGATGTAGTGGCCTGTGTACATAAGGTCTGATGCCGGCATAGGATTTACTATATTTTTCTTCAAAAATCCGTTACCGATGCGATAGCCCTGATATGCATAATGAGTCTGAATGGTATGAAGTGCGCCTTCCGCATAATGAAGGGCCATAGGCCAGTTGTCTGGGATAGCATTGACCACATTCTTCATGCCGGCATGAAGGGCTGCCTGAGCCGGCCATACGTGTGTAGCTACCACCGGGATGCTTTTCGGTACATTTTTATATACAGGAGCCATCAGCTCTGCATTTTTCTGATCAGCAGCGTTGTAAGAAGTCGGATCCTAGCCATGTCGTTCTGTGAGCCAAGGAGTTGGTTTCAA
>JAZUHR010000119.1:0-3308 GCA_045641825.1 Lachnospiraceae bacterium | reverse complement strand
ACTCTGGAGACCATGACATCATTATCTAAAGCAGGACTTTACCCTGATATGGTGCAGACCGGCAACGAGCTTAGTAACGGTCTTCTCTGGCCTCTGGGGCAGTGGCCGAATTTTGACAATATTGCACGATTTGTAAGTGCTGGAATCAAGGCGGTAAGAGAAGCGGACAGACTTTTTTCAAAAGATACACCTGTAATGATCCATCTGGATAATGGTGGAAAAAACGAGCTCTATCGTGAATGGTTCGATAATTATATAAAGCGTGGAGAAGACTTCGATATCATCGGTCTTTCCTATTATCCTTTCTGGCACGGTAATCTCACAGCTCTTCAGAATAACATGCAGGATATAGCGAAGAGATACGGAAAGGAACTGGTAGTAGCCGAGGTATCCATGGGATTTTCCATGGAGGATTACGGAAAATACGAGGGCCTGGCCCCTGAGGAGAGAAAGGGCTACGCTACCAGACAGGAGCTGGTGGACAAGCTGGATTTTGCCATGACTCCTTACGGACAGAAGGAATTTATGACAGCCTTTCTCAAGGTGCTGGAGACAGTACCCGGGAAGCAGGCAAGAGGCTTCTTCTGGTGGGAGGCCGGCTGGATACCCGTACCCGGCAGCGGCTGGGCTACGGAGAGCTCTCTGGAATACATAAAGGAAAAGGGACCTTGTGGAAACGAATGGGCCAATCAGGCGCTTTTTGACTATGAGGGACATCCGCTGCCAACACTGGATTTGATTAAGGACTACGAGGGTAAATAGGTAAAACTATGGGCGAAAAAGATAAAAGAATTACTATTCAGGACGTGGCGGATTCGCTGGGGGTGTCCAAAACCACCGTATCCAGAGCCATTTCCGGCAAGGGACGTGTTGGTGAGGAGACCAGACAGAAGATTCTGGAATTTATTGAAATAAATAATTACAAGCCTAATGTGTATGCCAGAGGTCTGGCCCAGCAGATGACCTACAATATCGCAATGATTCTGCCGGCGGACGTAAACATGGAGGAAATGCCTTTTTTCCAGAATTGCCTTTATGGAGCCTGCAGAAAGGCTGCCGAAAAGGAGTATGATATTCTGACCATTTATTCTGAGGGTATGGATACTCGTAACCTTATGCGTACCATCAATAACAGAAAAATCGATGGTGCAATCATAAGCCGTACAGTGGTGGACGATGAGAATATAAAGGTGCTTAAGGATTCGGGAATTCCATTTGTGGCTATAGGTATGACGGAGTCCGGGGATATTACCCGTATCGATCATGACCACATGAGTGCCTGCAAGGAACTTACATCCCATTTACTCAAGGAAACATCGGGAAAAATGGCCCTGATAGGCGGAAATAATACCCACATGGTTACCAGAAGCAGATACAGAGGCTTTATGGAAGCCTTTAAAGAAGCCGGAAGAGAAGTGGATAAGGAGCATATCTTCCTGAATGTGGAGGACGGGGAAGTCATAGATGAGATTACCGAAAAGCTCCTGGCAAGCGGAGTGGAAACCATAGTCTGCATGGATGACATGATTTGCTTAAGGGTAATACAGAAACTGGAGAAAAACAAGATTTCAGTGCCTACGAGAGTGAAGGTGGCATCCTTCTATAATTCTACCCAGCTGGAGCGTCACATACCGGCAGTAACTGCTTTGGATTTTGATGTAAAGACACTGGGTGAAAAAGCCGCCGAAGTGCTTATAAACAAGATAAATGATATGGAAACAGAGGAGGTAACACTGCTTCCTTACTCTGTGAAGCTTAAAGAAACTACTTGATTATAAACGTAATATAAAATAAAAGAAAAGACTTTTGTATTTGCTTGATTAAAGAGGGATTCAGACTATATACTTACTGTGAATGCGGTAAATAACCGCAACATGAAAAGGAGTATAGAGTTATGGATCTTTCTTTTGTTTCAGGCGGCATAATTATAGCCCTGGCACTTACTCTGCTTATTTTTGCAGGCGTGGGTGCATTAAGAGGCCTTATTAAAACATCTGTGTCCCTGGTGGGAAATATTATTGCGGCCGTACTTGCCGTAGTTCTTACACCGATTATTATTAATTCCGATGCCGCGAATACAGCGGGCGGAATGGAGCTGGTGAAAGAATTATTACCGGAGAATTTTCAAAACAATGCAGATATCGAGAGACTGCTGAATACCATAAGTTTGATGGTAGGCGCAATTGTTTTGTTTATTGTTCTCTATGTGGTGCTTTTCTTCCTGCTTAAGATTCCTCAGATTTTCGTAAATATGGCTATAAAGAAAGCAAGCTCCAGACAGACTGAGGAAGTGACGGAAGGCGGAGAGGTAAAGACTGTTGAGACTGTGGTTCTGCAGAAGAAACTTTCACCTGTTATGAGACTTACCGGTGCATTGGTGGGTGTAGTTAACGGTCTGCTTTTCTTCGTGGTTTTCTATAGTGTGGTGGCAGGTCTTTTGTTCACTGCAACCGGAATCACCGGTGAATTCGTGGAGGATGTTACAAAGAAGCCTATTAAGAACAAGGATTATGCTGAAATGGTGGATACCGTTAAAGAGACGAACGAAATGATTAAGCCTCTTGCTTCGGATCCTGTGCTTAAGATGGTTAATACTCTGGGTGGTAAGGCTATTTACAACCACGTTACCACTGTTAAAAATGATGATAAAAAAGTAAATCTGGACACTCAGGCAAATCAGCTCTACTATACAGCAATGGCAGCCCTTCGTGCCGGTGATCTCATGAGCAGTGATCTTACAGATAAACTGGCAGGACTTTTCAATAAGCCCGGCAAGCCGAATAATGGCGGTAGCACAGGCGGTAATACTGAAGGCGGCAATACCACGGGAGGTAACACCGAGAGCGGCAGCACAGGTGGCAATACCGAAGGCGGCAGCGCAGGCGGTAATACCGAAGGTGGCAGTACAGGCGGCAATACCGAAGGCGGTACAGTGCTTCCTCCTATTACAGAGGAGACCACTTTTGAGGAAGTCATGAACGATCCCGAAATCAAAGAGACCATGGATACTCTGGCAGAAGCACTTACCAAGGTAGATGATTTCACAGCGGTTATTTCCAAAGATACAGTAAATCAGATCATGGAAGAGACTGGTGCCAATATTTCCGAAATCTCCGAAGAAGACAAGGATATGGTTAAGGACTATGTGAACGAATACATCGATAATTTCGAATGCACACCTGAGGAAAAAGATAAGTTGGAGAGTAATATTCAGGATCTTTTGAATCTCATCGGCATCGATATCGATTTAAGTAAATTCAACTAAATCACTTATAAATAATAAAACCTCTTTATTACAGGGCAAAATA
>JAZUHR010000118.1:0-2885 GCA_045641825.1 Lachnospiraceae bacterium | reverse complement strand
CTCATTCTCTCGAAGCCGGTTCTCTTCCGATAACCCTGTTTATTCTCTCGAAGCCAGCTCTCTTCCGATATCCTCCCAGTCCAGACCGCACTCCACCATAAGTACCATGCAGTGATAAAGGAAATCCGCTATCTCATAGCGAAGTTCTTCAGAATCGGGATTTTTAGCAGCGATAACGATTTCAGTAGCCTCTTCTCCGCATTTTTTAAGAATCTTGTCTATGCCCTTATCGAAAAGGTAGTTGGTGTAGCTGCCCTCCTTAGGATTTTTCTTTCTGTCCAGAATCACATTATAAACGTCTGTAAGCACATTGTTTATATCTCTGCTGTCTACGCCCGTAGAGAAAACATCCGTAAAAAAGCAGGAATAATTCCCTGTATGGCAGGCTGCTCCAATCTGCTTTACCCGGGCAAGAAGTGTATCAGAATCACAGTCAATTGACATGGACTTCACATACTGGTAGTGACCGGAGGTCTCTCCTTTTACCCAAAGTTCATTACGGCTTCTGGAAAAATAGGTCATTATACCTGTCTCCAGTGTCTTATTGTAGGCTTCCTCATTCATATATGCCATCATAAGTACCTGACTGGTCTTGTAATCCTGTACGATACATGGCACCAGTCCTGCCTCATTTTTCTTCATATCGGCAAAGGCTACGCCTGCACTGTTAATGGATACCTGGAGTCCCTGTCCTGCCAACGCCTTTTTCACTGAAAAAATATTCTTGCCGGCATAGAAGTTGGTGGCGATACCGTCTACATTTGGAAGCTCCAAAAGGCTGGTGATGGAATTTCTGCTTAAGGAATCCTGAATGATAACCTTGCAGGCATCCTTCTCCAGGAAATGAATGATACGTGGTGTAATGGTTACATGCTTGGCAAGAATACCGCAGATTCCGGTCTCCATAAGCTTTAAGCATTCCAGTCCCACCTCCGTCAGCACCTCTTCCTTGTAATTGCATCCGAAGTTCACACAGGCATATACATTATCTCCGCCTATTTTTTTACAGGCTTCAGCCAGAAGCTCCGGCGAAGATATAGCCTCCATATTCACGCAGACCTTGGAAGCACCTGAATAATAAGCCTTCTTGACATCCTCTAAGCGGTCCACGTAAACACCTGCCATAAAAGGAATATCTGTCCTGTCTCTGACCAGACGAAGGGTGGAAATAAAAGCCTCTCTTTCCTCGAAGCTCTTGGAATAGTTGTAAATATACAGGCCGTCACAGCCGGCATCGTCATACTCAGCCACCAGCTTCAGAACAGCCTCTCTGGTTTCATTTTCCGCATCGATGGATGCGATTATTTTTTTATAAGTAATATCTGTATTATTCAAAGAGCTTCACAGCCTCCCTCAGATTGATTTTTCTTTCATATATTGCCTTGCCGAAAACAGCTCCGTAAATGCTGGCAGCATTAAGTTCTGCCAGGTCATCCATGGAAGAAATTCCGCCGGACGCTATAATTTTCATACCGGAAGCATCGGCAAGTTCCTTTGTTTTGGCGATATTAGGGCCTACCATCATGCCATCTCTGGAAATATCCGTGTAGATGATTGTAGTGACACCGATTTTTTTCATTTTAAGGGACAGCTCTGCCGCGGTCACATTACCTGACTGCTCCCAACCGGAAATCATAACTATTCCATCCTTGGCGTCAATACCTGCCACCACGTGGTCGGGACCGTACTTTTCTACTGCAGCCGCCAGAAAATCCGGATTTTTTACAGCTGCGGTACCCAGAATTACTCTGTCAACGCCGCGACTAAGTCTCGTCTCTATGTCCGCCATGGTACGGATACCTCCGCCCACTTCGATCGGAATATGGACATTCTTTATGATTTTATCGATAACCTCTATGTTTTGAGGCGTGCCGGCCTTGGCTCCATCCAGATCCACTACATGAATATATTTGGAGCCTTCCACTTCGAATTCCATGGCCGCCTTGTAGGGCTCTGTATAGTAAACCGTTTCCTGAGCATAATCGCCCTGCTTTAAGCGCACTGCCTGACCATTTCTTATATCAATTGCAGGATAAAGTTTCAACTTCCAACCTCCTCGTATTAAAAAGCGCAAATTACGCCAGTGTCCCCTTGGTAGAAAGAGTTCCGTTAATTCTGGCATCAGTCATAACCGCCTCTGAAAGAGCCTTGGAAAAGCCCTTGAAGGCTGCTTCAATCTTGTGGTGGGAATTACTGCCCGCCATCTCAACCAGATGCAAATTCATACCTGCAGAGTAGGAAACTGCATAGAAAAATTCCTTCACCATTTCCGTATCAAAATAGCCTACTCTCTCAGTATCGAAGGTCATGGAAAAATTGAGATATGGTCTGCCGGAAAGGTCGATTGCGCACATCACCAGAGTCTCATCCATAGGAAGAAGGAAATTACCGTATCTCTTAATTCCAGCCTTGTCCCCTACCGCTTCCTTGATTGCCTGTCCCAGCACTATACCACAGTCTTCAATGGTGTGGTGACAGTCCACATACAAATCTCCCTTACATGTAAGCTTAAGGTCAAAAAAACCGTGGCGCGCGAAGGCTTGCAGCATATGGTCAAAAAAACCGATGCCGGTATCCACTTCGCTTTGTCCACTGCCATCCAGATTAAGGTAGCAGGTTATCTGTGTTTCCTTTGTATTTCTTTCAATTTTTGCGTCCCTCATATTGTCTCCTTTTATGAAACGAAGTGAAATAAACGGAGAACTCCGAAGGAGTTTGAAAAGCTAAGCCTTCATGCGTCAGCATGAATTATCATGGCTTAGCGACCGCTTATCTCCTTTTATCTCCTTTTATCTCCTTCTCACCCTTTTATTTCACAGGGTAAACCATAGCTTCCTTACCAAATCTCACAGCGATGGAATTTGCATGTGCTGTAAGTCCTTCTG
>JAZUHR010000117.1:0-32871 GCA_045641825.1 Lachnospiraceae bacterium | reverse complement strand
CGATTTTGCGACATAAAGGCAGACATGGCATGAGCGATATTCTGCTGCGGTACCATGGCATAATCGTCCATTTTGTTAACAGCGGTAAAAGCAGCCGGTGCCACTGTACCCATAGTGTCTACCATGACCTGAACACCGATTTTACCGAGCTGCACCGTAGCCTGCTGCATGGCAGAAGCCCAGCCGTAACTGACCGTCTTCCCCAATAGAGATTTGTCGAACACCAGCCACTTTTTTCCAAGTCGTAAAACCGGCACTCTTACCTCTATGTAGATAAGGCAAAGGGCACAGGAAATGGCCTCCGAAAGCACCGTGGAAACAGCACATCCCTCTACACCCCAGCCGAATGTCACTACAAAAATTATATCTCCCACTACATTTAAGCAGGAACTGATAATCAGAAAAATCAGCGGTGTCATACTGTCGCCCAGTGCCCGCAATGTGGCCGCCAGACAGTTGTAAATATAAGTGAACACCATGCCCGCCAGAATAATTCGCAGGTAAATCGCAGATACCTCAAACAAATCTTCATGGACCTGCATAAGCATAAGGATTCCGTCAGTGCCGGCTATGCAGGCAGCCGACAGGAACACTGCAAATACCACGCCGGCTATCATGGTGGTACTGATCTGCCTCTCCATCTTCTCTATCTCACCCGCTCCGAACTGAGCCCCCATAAGAATTCCGGCTCCCAGAGTCAGACCGTTCAACAGCAAAATAAAAAGATTGACTATAGGATTACCTATACCTGCCGCCGCCATGGCTTTATCATCCACAAAATTCCCCAGCACCGCCACGTCCACAGCGTTATAAGTCAGCTGAAAAAGTTGTCCCAGCACCAAGGGTAATGTAAATTTTAGTATTAAAGGAGTAATACTCCCCTTAGTTAAATCTTTCGCCATACAAAAGCCTTCAAGTCTTCTTAATCAAACAATCTAACATCTAATTATAAATCAATGCCCATTTATGCGCAATAGTATAAAATATATGGTCGTAAAAACTTGCAAAACGCAAATAAAATTCCGGATACAGCCTACACTGCAAAAATTTTTATAAAATTACTGCCCGTCCCTGTCTCGTGGGACATATTTGTCCCACCGAAACCTGTATACTTCTCTTATACAAATCAAGAAAACAAAAATCTTATTTCAAAAGGAGATAAAAGGAGAGGAGATAACATGAAGGGTTACACGGTTGCAAACGGATATATGGGCTACATCAACGGTCGCTACAGACTTTTTTCCACAGAGGCAGAGTATGAAGAATACTATGCCGAATGTGAATAGGGAGCCTGATTTTTCCGGCTGACGACGGCATATTCGCTATACGAAAAAACAGGAACCTTCACGAATAATCCTACGTGTTGATTCCTGTCATGTTTCTTTCTACATGATTAATGAAATTACCTCAGGCCTGGTCATATTGGCCTGAATCATAATATTTTCAGCATTTTGCTGAATATTCCGGGCAGCCACTGCCACTTCTTCCGTGACTGCAAGTTCTGCCGGCTGCGCCTCTTCCACCTGACGTCTTACAGGAAAATCGCTGATTTCCACCTTGTAAGCGGGTGTTTCTATTTTCTTCTCAACGCTTCTGACAGCAGGCTCCTCTGTTTTAGCCTGAGCCTTGTTAAGCTCTCTGTTAATCTGATTAAGTTCTCTCAGTGCTGACGATCTGTCAGACACGGATACAGTGGATTTGGCAGCAAATTTGTCCAGTTCCAATTTTCTTGCCATCATGGCCGCTCTCTTCTCCACAGAGCCATCTTTCATTTTCCCCAAAAATAAAGCCTTGCTGTAGTTAGTATCTGTCATAACTATGCCTCTCAAACAAATCATTCCCCTATGAGTCGCTGATTCCTTTCAGCCTTCTCAAATGACAGTTCCGGTTGAATTCTTCCATTCAGCCCTTCGGCATCCTTGCCCTCTATAGGTTGTATCGTCTTTCCCATCACTATCTTTATAAGACTCAGCATAATCGGGACTAATTACTTATATTTCCCGGGTTTTACCGCCCTAGCTCCCGCAGCTCAGCTGTTTTAGGCGGTAAATCACCACATCCCACTCTTTCCTACTTGCTTTTTACCGCCTATAGCAGCCAATATCTCACCACAAGGCGGTAATGGATGCTCTCCATACCTTCTCGCTTCCCCCAGGGCGGTAATTAGCGGCCTTCCTGCCTACTTGCTTCCCTCAGGGCGGTAATTGGCGGCCATAGCAAAAGAAAAATCCCCATGGGATGGGAGCCCTGGGGATTTTAGAAAAAGGAAATATATGAAATACTAAACTTATAAGCTGATTAACGGTCCTCTCTGAAGTAGGAAAGGCCAAGTGCCTCCGGCGGCTGATTTTCACGAGCCTTCTTGGAGCTGGTAACGATAAGCACTATGATAGTTACCACATAAGGCAGAGCCTGTATAAGGTCTGTCTGGTACACGTTCACGGATATTCCAAGCAGGCTTGGAAGGAACTGGTACAGCCAGTAAAGCATACCGAAAAGATAAGCACCCCAGATAGCATTAAGGGGTTTCCATGTGGTGAAAATAACCAGTGCCAGCGCAAGCCAGCCCAGAGCCTCAATCTGGCCCGTAGTAGCCCAAATGCCGTTGTTGTAATCAAGTACATAGTAAAGACCGCCAATACCTGAAATTGCGCCGCCGATAAGGGCCGAAAGGTATCTGTACTTCGCTACATTGATACCGGCTGCATCTGCAGTGGCAGGATTTTCACCCACCGCACGCATGTTAAGGCCGGTACGGGACTTATTCAAAAAGAAATGCAGAACAATCGCCAATATGATAGCCACATAAGCCAGAAAGCCGTATCCAAAGAAAAGCTCACCCACCACCGGTATCTGTGAAAGTCCGGGGATTTTGGCAGCAAAGGCTTTATTTGCCAGAGGCGCTGCTGTATAGCTCTGTCCCTTGAGTAAGAACATACCGAAGAAATTGGCTACGCCCATACCGAAAGTAGTGAGCGCAAGACCTGTAACATTCTGATTTGCCCTTAAAGATATAGTCAGGAAAGCATAGATAAGACTTCCCAGAGCAGACGCCAGCATAGCCATTAAAAGCGATAAAATAATCGCTACTATTGCGTTTGGATGAGCCACATTATTCTCATACATGTAAGCTGTGGCAAAGCCTGAAAATCCGCCCAGATACATAATTCCGGGCACGCCCAAATTCAGCGAGCCGGATTTTTCGGTCATTGTCTCGCCCAGCGCACCGTACATAATAATGGTGCCGAAAGCGATGGCACGAATAAACCATGCGATAAATGTTGCCATTACTGCTCGCCTCCTTCCTTGTGTCTCAGGATAAGCTTATAGTTAATAAAGAATTCGCATCCCAGTATGAAAAAAAGAATAACACCGCTTAAAATATCCGAAAAATAATCGTTCAAATCGTACTTGGAAGCCACCTGATGGGCACCCTTTTCCATGAACACCAGGAGGAAGGAAATCAGTATCATGTAAAAAGTATTGAACTTGGCCAGCCATGCTACGATAATCGCGGTAAAACCATTACCGCCGGCAGTACCTGTGGAAATAGTCTGGTCACGACCACCTACCAGAAGGAAGCCGCAGAGACCGCAGATGGCGCCGGAAAGAATCATGGTACGGATTGTAACCAGCTTTACATTGATACCTGTATAGCGGGCTGTATTTTTTGACTCACCCACCACCGCTATTTCATAGCCGTGCTTTGTATTCCTCAGATAGAAAAACATAAGAACGGTAATAACCACAACTACAATGATATTGATGATATAACGCTGACCTGCAATTTCAGGGAACCATCCCGCTTTGCTGGCCATATTGAGCTTACCCAGAGCAGACGCCTTACCGCGAAGGATATTTACAAAGCAGGCCACAATCTGAATAGCCACATAGTTCATCATCAGGGTAAAAAGTGTTTCATTGGTCTGCCACTTAGCCTTAAAGTAAGCCGGGATAAAGCCCCAGACAGCACCGGCTATGACAGAAGCCAGAAACATTACCAGAAAAAGCACAGGTGTGGGAAGAACATTTCCCAGATATACCATCACCAGTGCAGTGGCCAGGCCACCTACCAGCACCTGTCCCTCGGCACCTATATTCCAGAAACGCATCTTGAAGGCAGGTGCCAGGGCTACACCCAGCAGGAGAAGTGTGGAAAGGTCGCGAAGCATCCACATAATTCGCTTGGAACTGCCGAAATTTCCGTCAAACATGGCCAGATATATGGCAAAAGGATTCTTGCCTGTAACCGCCAAAATCAAAACAGCATCTACGATAAGTGCCATAACAATGGCAAAAACATGAACCAGAATACGACTTTTTGCAGAGGGAGCCGATTTTCTGGCAATACGAATAAGAGGTTCTTTACTTGCCATTATGCTTCCTCCTTCTTTTTCAAATTGGTCATAAGAAGACCGATTTCTTCCTTGGATGCCTTGGCACCTTCCAGTACTCCGTTTACATGACCGTCACAAAGCACTATGATTCGGTCACAAAGTTCCATAAGCACGTCGATGTCTTCGCCTACGTAAATAACAGCTACACCCTTCTTTTTCTGCTCATTTAAGAGGTGATAGATAGTGTAAGAGGTATTGATATCCAGGCCTCTCACCGCATAGGCAGTCATAAGCACCGCCGGGCTCTGAGCTATCTCTCGTCCTACCAGTACCTTCTGCACATTACCGCCGGAAAGACGGGATACCGGAGTATTTACATCGGGAGTAACCACTCCCAGACTTTCCTTAATCTCATGAGCCAAAGCTGTAGGCTCTTTCTTATCGATGAAAAAGCTGCTGCCCTTGCGGTAAGACTTAAGCATCATATTACCGGGCATACCCATGGATGCTACAAGACCCATACCAAGTCTGTCTTCCGGTACGAAGGAAAGATGAATTCCCGCGTCACGAATAAGTCTTGGGGTCTTTCCGATCAGTTCCAAAGTCTGAGGCTCGCCCTCGTCTCTGTCCATGATTATGCTTTCCTGATTAACCGCTCTTTCGGCTGCTCCTCGAAGGCTTCCCTTTTCGGGATAATACTTAACAGAAGAGCCCAGCACCACCGGCTGCAGACCTGCTATTGCTTCCAAAAGTTCTTTCTGACCATTACCGGACACACCGGCAATACCCAGAATTTCGCCTCCGAAAACCTCAAAAGATATATCGTGAAGGACCTGTACTCCATAGTCGTTATAGGCTGAAAGATGGGATATTTCCAGTCTCTTCTGCTTGTTTTCCACTACAGGTCTCTCTATATTCAAACTGATTTTTTCACCAACCATCATCTCTGTAAGAGCATTTTCATTGGTGTCGGATGTGGAAACAGTACCTACATATTCACCACGACGAAGTACTGATACCTTGTCGGAAATCTCCATAACCTCATTCAGTTTATGTGTGATGATAATGACTGTTTTGCCATCCTTTTTCATAAGACGGATAACGTTAAAAAGTTTCTGTGTCTCCTGCATTGTAAGTACTGCAGTAGGCTCATCCAAAATCAGAATATCAGCCCCTCTGTAAAGCACCTTGATGATTTCCAGGGTCTGCTTCTGAGATACCGACATATTGTAGACTTTTTGTGAAAGATCCAGCTCGAAGCCATACTTTTCACAGATTTCATTAGCCTTCTTACGGACTGTTTTCAAATCGAACTTTTCTGATTTAGGAAGGGACAGCGCTATATTTTCAACGCCGTCGAACACATCTATCAGCTTAAAATGCTGATGAATCATGCCGATTCCCAGTTCCAGGGAATCGTGAGGGGAGCGGATTTCCTTCTTTTCCCCATTTACAAAAATCTCACCGGCATCAGGATAATAAATACCTGCCACCAGATTCATAAGAGATGTCTTGCCGCTACCGTTTTCACCCAGCAGTGAAAGAATCTCACCCTTAACAATGCCCAGAGTCACATTATGGTTCGCAAAGACAGTACCAAACGACTTTGTGACATTTTTAAACTCAATAGCATATTCCATATGTTTTCCTTATATTTTCCTTGTGTTTGCCATCTGCCCCGGGCAAATTTCCCATTTAATTTAACAAACATAGCCTTCATACGGCGCGGAGCACGTACGAAGGCCATATTTAACAAAAGTAATGATTACTGACCGATAACGCCACCCTCGGTGATGCCGTCGATAATCAGTGAGAAGTAAGGTGCACTTCTGAAGAAGGATTCCTTGAATTCGCCATCAACGATTGTCTCTACTGTCTCGCCCTTGTAGATAGCTGTCATAGTAGCCCAATCCATGAAGGAAAGATCAACCTTGTTTGTTGTAACCTTTTCGCCCTTTACAGTGAACTTGCTGGTATCGAATACCTTAAGAGTACCATTCTTAAGAGCTGCCTCAACTTCCTTAACCTTATCAGCTGTACCTGCTGCGCAGCTTGAACCAAGTGCTGTGATACCTACTGCATCATTAGCGTAACCCTCAGCCCAGTTGGTAGCGATAGCCTGACCCTCCTGAACCTGCTTGAAAGCGTAGCTGTAGTACTGCTTCCAGTTATTTGTAGCGGATGTAAGAGCCGCTGTCTTTGCTGTAGCAAGCATGTCTACGTTGTAACCAACAGAGTAGCAGATTTTGCCCTGATCGAGGAGCTTCTGTGTAGCTGCAGGAGCACCTGTAGAGTCAGCGTGCTGACCGATAACTACTGCACCGTGAGCGATAAGAGCCTCAGCTGCAGCACCCTCTTTATCAATATCAAACCAGGAGTTGGTGTAGATAACTTCCATTACGGCCTTCTCATAAACGCTCTTTACGCCCAGGTAGAAAGCTGTGAAGCCGGAAACAACCTCTGCGTAGTTGAATGCGCCTACGTAACCAATCTTAACATTGCCATTCTCGTCGAAGGACTCAGGCTGCTTTTCCTTGGTAAGAGTACCGGACTCAACCAGTTCCTTAATCTTCATACCTGCAACAACGCCGGATACGTATCTGGACTCATATACCTTTGTAAATGCATTGGAGAAGTTGGAAAGACCTGTAAGAGCTGCGAAGTCACCTGTCATTGCAACGAAAGCAACATCGGGATATTCCTTTGCAACTTCTACCATAAATGTCTGATGACCGTAAGAGTTGGAAATAATTACTGTACAACCCTCAGCCTCAATAAGGTCACGAGCTGCATCAGCACAGTCATTGTTTTCCTCTACCTTGTACTTGAATACAACGTTATCACCAAGGCCCAGTTCCTTAGCTGCAGCCTTAATTCCGTCCATATGAGCAGCTGTATAGCCTTCTGTCTCATCACCGATCAGAATAACGCCAATCTTAACGCCGTCTTCCTTCTTACCGCCGCATGCTGCAAGGGACATAACCATCATAGCTGCAAGCAGTACACATAAAATACGCTTAAATTTCATATCATTTCTCCTTTTTCCTCTAAGAAGTAAGAGCACTATTGCTCCTTGTCTATACTACACCAAAAATTAAATTTCTGTAAAATTTATAAATCTAATTCCTTTGATAAGTATTGCTGAATTGTACTTTTGACAAAATGGTAGTATATTACTATTGTATGCGGTTTGTTTTTGAAAGGAGATTGGATAAAAATGAAACTTCTCGAAGACAGAATTATGAAAGACGGCATCATTAAGCCGAGTAATGTACTTAAGGTAGACAGTTTCTTAAACCACCAGATTGATGTGTCTCTTTACCAGGAAATCGGTAAAGAATTCTACAGACTTTTCGGCCATAAGAATATTACAAAGATCCTTACCATAGAGGCTTCAGGTATCGGTATCGCCTGTGTTGCTGCCCAGTATTTCAACGTTCCCGTCGTTTTTGCGAAAAAGGCTCAGTCTGTAAATCTGGACGGTGAAATGTACTGCTGCAAAATCGAAAGTTTCACCAAAAAGCGTATTTACGACGTTATTGTATCAAAAAAATTCTTAAGTCCCGACGACCACGTACTTATTATTGACGATTTCCTGGCTAACGGATGTGCAGTCCTGGGTCTTCTGGATCTGCTTGACAGCGCCGGTGCCACCGTTGAGGGTGTAGGCATCTGCATCGAAAAAGGCTTCCAGCGTGGTGGCGAAATCATCCGCCAGCGTGGCATCGATATAGAAAGCCTTGCCATCGTCGAAAGTATGAACGACGAGACCGGCGAAATCGTATTCAGAGAACAATAACCATCATAAAAGACCGGTACATCGCTACCGGTCTTTTTTTGTGTCTCCTCCGTGGGGTGGGCTCCTCTCCGTCGGCGTAATGCGGAGCGAAGCGCAGTACATTGGACGGTGGCCGATGGCCACCATCGCAGCCTTTAAATATCGATGAGCGCAGTCAAAATCAAGTGCGCCGTGGCAGCAAAGGCTTCATCCGAGCCTTTGACCCGAGCGGTGCGCGGACGATATGTAGTGATAAAAATAAACGACACTTACTGATGTGGGCGTCGCAGCTTCCGGTTCCAGCCCGGAAGCTGCAGGCTACATTAGTTAGTGTCGTACCGCGAGCGGGCAACGAGCTCGAAGGGAGGCTTTGCTGCCAAGGTGCGTTATTATAGATATAAAATGACCGATATTTAAAGGCTGTGATGGGGGCCGATGGCGAGAACAAGGTGCAAGTGGAGCGGAGCCCCTCATTATGCTCTCTTTCGCTTGGCGTTCACGAGAACCAGCGTAAGCACGAATACCGCGATTCCCGCCAGGACCATACCCAGGCAGTTTTTCGCGAATACCGCCAGGAATTCGCTGTCCGCCGTAGCCATTTTTCCTATCATGTCGTTGCTGGTGGTGTACCAGTAGGTCGGCACGAAGCGGCAGACATTTTTCACGCTGTCTCCCATAACTGAGGGTGGTACGAAAACACCGCCCAGGAAGCAGAGTGTAAGGCTAAAGATATTGATAAGTCCGTTCATGGCTGCATCACTCTTGGTAATCATGCCTGCGAAATAGCCCAGTGACAGTGAAAATACCATGACGCACACGGAATTAAGGATAAAGAATGGCAGTCTCGGGTCTGTCAGCGCTTTGCCGCCTGTGAAGGCCGCTGCCAGGAGAACAGCCACGATTTGCATTGCAAGTCCCATTACCAGAACGCCTGCAATAAGGCCTATGTTGCGGTTAATCAGGCTCTCCGGCGAACATTCCGTCCTGTCCTTTACCTCTCTGTCATTAAGAGCGTGCAGCACCAGGGAAATAGCCGCAATACCTACAGCTACAAAGAAGTAGGGCATATGGTTAAAAACACCTGTAGTGGTATCGCCCTGAGCTTCGTTTACAAAGCTGGCCATGTGTACCTGTGGTGCCAGCTCCTTAAGATCCATAATCTCCTGAATGGCATCGTCAAAGGTCATCCCGCATTCCAGAAGAGTGATTATCTTCTGGTTGAACATATCGAAATCCGCTTCAAAATAGCCGGCAGAAAAGCTACCGGGCACCTCCATTTTGTTGAGTTCCATAGGCTTCTCTGTAAAAAGGCTGTCGTAGAAGCCCTTGGGGATTACCACCACGTAAGCAAACTCTCTCCAGTAGAGGCCCTCAGCGATTTCCTTTTCATCGTTCTCTACCTCTACCAGATTGTGCTTATCCTTGAAAAAATCCATGAAAGCCGCAGAATAAGCGGAATTATCTTCATCCACCACAGCGATATCCAGTTTGTCCTGGGAATATCCTGTCTGCACCTTACTGTATTGCAGATTCACAAGGATGGTAACCATTGCCAGAAAAACACCAAAGTACACAAGTATTATTTTGTAATTGGTGCGAAGCAATTTGAAAAACAGTTTAAACACTTGCATATTTAGTCCTCCGAAGTTTCAAAACAGCCAGTAAAAGGAAAAGCATTCCTATTACAAAAAGTGTAACGATATTGATAAAGAAATTTTTCATATCCCCGAATACTGCCAGAGATTTGAAGCTGTTTACGATCAGGGTAGCCGGGTTGATTCTGTTTACTATAGGGGCTTTTTTCTCCAGGATTCTCACGATATCTCCCCACTGAAGGCCTGCTAAAAAGGAGCTGCCCATAAAGAAGGCTACGCAGAGGCCATCCTTCTTTTTTACGGAGCCTCTCACACATACTCCTATCATAAGCCCCGCTGCCAAACCGCAGAAATTGCCGATAAAGGTCGCCAGTACCACAGGCCAGATGTGATTTCCGAATTCCACCTTAAGGACAAAACTCATATAGGCCAGTACCACCAGTGACATAGCATCGTACAGAATGTAGGAAGCTAAGAAATCCGTGAATACCATATATGCCTTACCGGTGGGGGATACACTTCTTCTGGCTCCGACAGGTGAAGCATCAGCCTGAATTAAAACTGTAATGTAAAGGCCCATATTGCAGGCAATTAAGCAGGTCATGCCGATTACTGAATACATATACTGAGTCATGGGGTCTTTATCTGTTCCCTTAAGGTCTATCGCCTTTACCGTGACAGACTTGGAGATATTTCCGGAGACGGCAGCAAGGATTTTCTGCAGATTTTCAGGATGAAGTCTTATAGCGTCCTCTATCATCTTAATATTCTGCATATACTGCTCTACAAATACCTTTGTAATCGACTCCTCTACGCCATTACTCTTGAAGGTCAAGGCGAAATTATTTTTTACATCGATTATGCCGCTGATTTCATTGGCCTTTAAGGCTGCGCTTGCCTCCTCAAAGCTCTTGTATTCATGGACAATAAACATCTTTGTATCGCCCATGGTCACATCCTTTATAACCTCGAGAAATTCCTTTTCCGCATCTGTGGCTTCTGCACTTACCACAACGCCCACAGGTGTTTCAGCGAAGGTTGTGGCATCTGCAATTCCGCCGAACATAAATTTAAAAATTGTACTGAGAAGGATAGGAAAAGCCAGCGACCAGAAGAGTGTAGGCCAACTTCTCACCTCTGTTAAAATTTTATATACAATGTTCATATTATCTTTTTTCTCTCCCGAAATAATTCGTTATCAGTCTCTGAGCTCCTTGCCTGTGATAGCCAGGAAAACGTCATTAAGTGTAGGCAGTTCGGAATGGATGTTGCCCATCTGAATATCCCTTTCCCTCATCAGGTCGAGCAGCCTCATAAGATTGTGTTTTCCCTTGGAAAATTTAACCTTAACCAGCTTATCCTCGCGAGTGACATTCAGCACATGAGGGAGGTTTTTAATCGCTTCGATAGCTTCCTCCGGCATATCCAAAACCTCCATGCTGATGGTCTCGCCCAGGTCAAGCATGGCCTTAAGCTGATCCTTGGTGCCGATAGCCACATTTTTACCCTTATCCATAATAAGGATTCTGGTACAAATCTGCTCTACCTCCTCCATATAGTGAGTGGTGTAGATGATGGTGGCTCCCTGACGGTTCAGCTCCTTAATCCCCTCCAGGATTTTGTTTCTGCTCTGGGGGTCAACTGCTACCGTCGGCTCGTCCAGAATAATGAGCTTGGGCTTATGAGCGATTCCACAGGCGATATTCAGTCTGCGAAGCAGGCCTCCGGAAAGCTTTCCCGGCAGGAATTTTCTGTAATCATTGAGATCAACAAAATCGATAGCCTCTTCCACCAGCTGTTTTCTCTTCGCCTTGTCCTTGACATAAAGTCCACAGAAGTAGTCGATATTTTCATATACGGTAAGTGCATCGAAAACAGCCACATTCTGCATGATTACGCCGATATTTCTCTTGATGTCATAGCTGCCGGGAGTCATCTCTTTTCCGAAGATCTCTATGCTTCCCTTATCATATTCCAAAAGAGACAGCAGGCAGTTGATGGTAGTGGATTTTCCGGAGCCGTTGGGGCCCAGGAGACCGAAAATTTCACCCTCCTCAATCTCCAGATTAAAATGATCAAGGGCTACCAGATCACCGTATCTTTTTACCAGATTCTCAATTTTTACAACCATTTTTTTCATTCTCCTTTACAAAAATCGCAATAACTCTTTCGACAATACCAATATATTCTTTTCAAACAGGAAAGATAAGTGTAATATGTAAGGAAGTCATATGACAAATGTCATATTGGATTAAAGGACCTTCAAGATACAGTCTAACTAATCCCCAGGAGGAGTCATGGCCAGATACTTTGAACCATATATTATTATGGTGCTTGGAATGCTAATATGCGATTATAGCCTGTCAGAAATCACGGATATTCTGATTTTTCTCTGCGCTCTGATTCTGATTTCCCTGCTCTCAATCATTCGCCATGAAAAAATCAAAGCGGTGCTTTTCCTGATTTCATTTATCCCCGTTTTCTTTTTTCCAAATGCCCAAGCCTTCATTCCGGCTCTCCTTTACTTCGGAATATACTCGCGCAAATACCTGCCCACCGCTGCTATTTCGCTTCTTTCCCTGCTTATCGCAAATCCGGCTCTGTCCAATCCCTTCTTCCTGATAGTTTTTCTTGCTTTTTTCTCCGGATATCTTGCTGTTAAAAGCCGGCAGAAGGAAGCCCTGGAGCAAAAAACCAAGACTCTCCGTGATTCCATGGTGGAAAGAGAGATCGTTCTTAATCAGAAAAATCAGCAGCTTCTGGAAGCCCAGCACGATCAGGTACACCTGGCCACCTTATCGGAAAGAAACCGCATAGCCCGTGAAATCCACGACAATGTGGGGCACCAGCTCTCCAGAGCCATTCTGCAGACAGGAGCCTTGATTGCAGTAAGCAAGGATGACAATACGAAGGCTCTTCTGACATCCCTAAAGGGCACTCTGGATGAAGCTATGACCAATATAAGAAGCAGCGTCCATGACCTTCACGACGAATCAATTGACCTGGAAAACAGCCTGAGGACTCTATGCACGGAATTCACCTTCTGCCCGGTGGAACTCCACTGTGAGACCGGCCGCAACATCCCCAAGGATGTAAAGTACTGCTTCATCACCATAGTAAAGGAAGCCCTGAACAATACCGCCCGGCACAGTAATGCCACTTCCTGCTCCGTGTATGTCCATGAGCATCCCGGCTTTTATCAGCTCCTTGTAGAGGATAACGGCAGCACCGCCTCTGCATCCAAAGCAAATTCTTCCGGCATAGGCCTTATCAATATGGAGGACCGGGTAAAGGCCCTGGGCGGCCATATTACAATTTCAAGCACCAACGGCTTCAGAATTTTTATATCAATTCCAAAAAAATAAAACGCAGGGGGTATATATGAGAGTAGTATTGATAGATGACGATAGTCTGGTATCCATGTCCTTAAAGATGATAATTGAGACTGACCCGGATATAAAAATAGTGGCTACAGGCAGCGACGGCGACGAAGCCCTGTCCCTGTATAAGACTCACACTCCGGATGTTTTGCTTATGGATGTCCGGATGCAGAGGATGAACGGCACCGAGGCGCTCGCCCAAATAATCAAAGAGTTTCCACATGCCAAGGTGCTTTTTCTCACTACCTTCGTGGATGACGAATATATAGTAAAGGCCCTGCAGCTGGGCGCCAAGGGCTATATTCTTAAGCAGAATTACGAGCATATAATCCCAGCCCTCAAGGCCGTAGCTTCCGGTCAGAATGTATTCGGTAACGAAATCATCAGCAAAATACCCGAGCTCATGAAGTCTACCGAAAGCTTCGATTATTCCACCTTCGGCATCACCGAAAAGGAATTTGAAATCATAGAAAAGGTGGCCGACGGCCTGTCCAATAAGGAAATCGCTGATGTCCTTTTCTTAAGTGAAGGCACCGTCAGAAACTATTTAAGCGAAATCCTGGATAAGCTCTCATTAAGAGACCGTACCCAGCTGGCCATTTTTTACTATCAGCATAAATAAATTCATTGACGCAATCGAGCTTACAATTGTGCTTAAGTGTCGACATGCGAAAGCCCACCGGAACATAGTCCCGATGGGCTTCATTTTATTTATTGATAGTAATCTCGTAAAACTCGCGATCCTGATATACCACCTGCTCTACAGTACCACGCTTAACTTCCTCCTCGAAGTCCTCCAGGCCCCTCTCCGCAGAAATAATAAGCTTGGTATAATCCTCTCCCTTTTCCATAGCCTCATAATACTTAACAGCCTGATCGTAAAGGATCTTTGCCAGCACCTCCGGTGGGCAAACAGTGGAGTCCAGCACCAGATTGTAATTGGTATAGTCAAAATAACTGATATCGTAAATCTCTTTGTAGCGCTTGCCTTCCTCTGCCACACGTGCCAGTAAGGCCTCCTTGCATTCCTCAGGGCAGGAATAGGTCTCCACGTTACCTCTGCTGTCGCCCATAATACGGGAAACCGCAGTGTCCAGACTTACGGAAAGAAATACGCGGAAAGCCTTGCCCACGAAATGCCAGGCCAGACGTGAATCAAAGAAAATATTGTCAGCCTGTCTGTCTCTGGATATCTCTGCCGACTTATTATCAATCATCTTATCATATTTGGGGTCCTCAGACATTCTCTTGTTCATCTCCAGAACACTGATGCCCATTTCAGCAGCTATCTCTCTGATAACCTTACCTGTAGAATAAATCTCGTAGCCGTATTCCTTTTCAAAAACCTTGCTGAGAGTGGATTTGCCACTACCCAGATTTCCTGTCATTGTAATATGCATATCAAACTTCCTTATCTTTTTCCTAATTCCTTCAGGGTGTCCATAAGCTGCAGGTCGCTCTGCTTAACCTTGATGCTGGTCTCCAGCTTCTCGCCGCTCGGGTCAGTAATAATGATTTCTATCACCGCATCTTCCTTAATCCCGCGGTTTTTTACCGCCTGTAAAAATGCAGGAAATTTGGGATGATTGTAGGTAAAGGTGTCCCAAGCCTGCTTGATCTTCATGATGTCTCCGATATTGCCCAGTGCCATGATGACCTCCGAATAAATCTATAGTTTGGACTATTATAGTTTAATCATGGTAAAAATTCAACAATAAAAAGTGGAAAAAAAGTCCGCTCTGTGGTATATTACATTGGCACAAGTAAACACCTCAATTCAACAATTTCAGGATGCAAATATGCAGATTATAAATACAACAATCAAAAAATTACTGTCGGTAGTGCCTCTGTTTTTCATGCTCTATCTGATTTTCTTTTTCTCCGGTCAAAACGGCGAGACCTCGGGAGGACTTTCCGAGAAGCTTACCCTCTGGCTGATTACCGCCTTCGACAAGGTATTTCGTCAGGGCTTCAGCCATGAGCAGATTATGGAGCTGGCCGATTTCTGGGAGTTTTACGTAAGAAAGGCTGCACATGTCACCGAATATGTCCTGCTGACCTTCTCTGTTTTCCTGGCTCTCACAGAGCTTTCCATGAGCTACCGTAAAAATCTGGCTACAGAGGCATCCATTTTTGCCCTGGCCAAAATCAATAAAAAAAGCAAGTACCACATGGAATCCACTCCCGTCCTTACTATTTGGGAAAGGCTGATTCTCATGGTACCTGCTACTGTATTACTTGCAGCCTTGGATGAGCTGCACCAGTATTATGTTCCCGGCAGATACGGCGTAGTTACCGATGTGCTCATTGATTCCATCGGCATCGCCATCGCTACACTTTTTATTCTTTTGGTCTATATGATCCAGTCCTTGCTGCGGGCCAAATCAATCCACTCATCCAATGTGAGAGGCTGATAGTCCGAATACATACAAAAACAGTTAATCATCTGAAGCGGAACTGTTGCGTCATTCCCCTCGTAATCCTTATGAGTGGCATGGCGCATTTTTTTGATATAATCCTCGATAAATCTCATGTCATCCGTATCATGGACATGACCATAAAGCATGTAGGTACGGGCGTTGCTTTCTTTATCCAGAGCGTATTGGCCGTTATAGCACATAATGGGATAATGGGACAGAACCACTCTTCTTCTGTTGTCATAGAGTTCGGCATAATCCTTTATCCAGCGAAAACGTGAGTAGTCATACTTCTTGTTTTCCACCTGATCGTGGTTCCCCGTAATCAGATGCAGGTGGCCGTTTAGCCGCTCGGTTATCTCCAGAGTCTGATTGGGAGTGCCCAGGGAAAAATCCCCGAGCACCACCACATCATCATTTTTTCGTACCTTTTTATTCCACTGACTCACCATGTAGTCATGCATTTCTTCGATGGAGTCAAAGCCTCTTTTATCGAATTTCCTGAGCATGGCCTCATGCCAGAAGTGGGTGTCTGCAATGTAATATCTCATTTTTAAAAACTATTTAATCGAGATTAAATATTCCTCTCTTGATAAGAACTACCTTGGTTGTTCCGATGACCGGTACGTTTTCCTCCGGATACTCACCGTAACGAAGCACGATCTGCATATTAAGGGTGAGGGTGGAGTTGGAATCCATGCCTATGCCCGGCACATTGTACTCGCTGTCATTTAACGGCACATCCACATAGTAGAGGCCGCCGGACTTAACACTGTAGCCCGTAGTGGTGTAGGATACACCATTTTCATCCACATAGTCAAAAATCTTAGTATCGAGCAAGGTGTCGGCGTCATTAACAGCCGGTATGATCTTGCCATCCTGATCTACCTCGTAGCTGTGTGGCTTAAGGGCAAGTGAAGTATCTGTACCCGGAACCAATGGTCTGTTCAGATAGAAATGAACTGTCAGGAGCTTATTCTCAACTACTGTAGCATTGTTCAGTGTGAAGTAAACTCTCTTATAGTATCTGGGCTTGCCGTCAGCCCCGGCTACCATGTAGATACCGCTGCCGACTTCTACAGGCTTCTTAACCTCTTCTGCATTGCCGTCCTTGTTCAGCACGTCGTAGTCGATATAGATGTACTGTGTGCCATCCTTGCCTGTGGATTTATCGTTGTTGGTAATTTCCGGCGCACAGGCACCTGTACCTGCATTATACGCAGCAATCATGGTGTTGATGAACAGCTTGGTCTCGTCCTCAGACATCTTGGTAGAGTGTCCTACACCAGAGTAGGTGATATTGCCCTTATTGTAGATGTAGTAATTGTTTCTTACATCGTTTTTGTTATAGTAATAATTTGAACTTGAGCTATTGTAGAGGGAATACCAAACGACAATATTATTGTCTTCGCCCTCTGCGCCCTTCTCGAAATCCAGCTGGAAATACTGGGCGTGTGTCTGAGCTACAGTCATTTCATCCGGAAGGTGATATGGGTATTCTGTCAGCTGACCGGAGTTACTCTTGGTAACTGTTGTAGTGGTCAGAGTACTGCCCTCCAGCGCTGCATTTGTAAGGCCCTGTACCAGACCTACAGAAACGGAGGTATTGCTGTTTTCATACTTGGCACGGGTATATCGGTAAGCATTGGCAGCATTTGTAAGAGTCGCAGGAAGAGTACTCTCATCTACTGCCCCCCATGCTGACCACGCATTTCTCGTGCTTGTTCTGCTGCGCTTTTGCCAGCCGGTCTTATTCCACTGGTATTCTTCCAGATCTGATACGTGGAAGCTTACAACCGCATTTGGTGTACCTATTGTGTACCAGTCGCTTTCTTTAAGCACCCAGGCGTTGCCATCCCATTTGTACTCCTTGCCATTACGCTGGAAGCTAGCGGAGGCCGGCTTATTTGCGGACTCCATATAATCAGAGAAGTTACCTTCCCAATATGTGGACTTCCATGTGTATTCGCCGTTTACCAGTACGCTGTCAGGTGCTGTCTCTGCTCCTGTCCACTGACCTACGCTCCACTTTTCGTTTTCCCACTTATATCTGCTGCCGTCTATCACTTTTTCATAGGTCTTATCCTGTGTCTCGTCGGTATCGACCCAACCGCCCTTTATGAGCCATTCATGGTTATCGCCATCCCAAATAAACACTTTACCATTTGAAGCGATGATCGTATCCGCCAGAGCACTCAGTTCCTCGTCACTCACATTACCGGTTTTTATTCTCCAGGTTCCGATATTGCTATAATTACCTCTACTCGTCCACTTGTATGTATTACCGTCCTTGGTAAATTCACAGGCTGCCGGTGCATCGCCGGCTACATCCCATCGTCCCAGGATATCTTTGTATTCCCAATAATGTTCCTCACCGTTCCATCTAAAGGTGTGGCTAAAGAGACCTCCGGTATTAACATTCGTAAATTCCTTACTGGTCGGAACATATATATACTCTATCTTTTTCTCTACAGTCCACTCGGTGCCATTCCATTCGTAGATTTTATCATCTATGGAAATAGTGGCCTTCTCGCTCGGCTTTTCATCAGTCGCAAAGAGCGCTTCGGCATCATACTTCTGCCAGCTCGTACCGGTCCAAATATATGTATTATCAAACTTATCACTTATTGCAGCCGGCTTCCCATCTACCCACTCTATCCACTGCCAGTCGGCATTCTTCCATCTGTAGAAGTTTTCACCGACTTTATATTCCACCAATGAATCAGGGATACTTGTTATATTCTCTACTTCCGCACGTATTGTGGTCCACTCGTACCATTCAGTACCGGTCCAGTAAAATTTCCTGTCATCGGTAGTGTGATCCGGAACAGGTGTTTTGCTATAATCCGTAACAGTTACCCACTGCTCCTTATACTGCTCCCACTTGCCCTTTTCCACAAGCACAGAGTTGAGGCCCGTGTTGAACTTGAATGAATTATTCACAATATTGTTTATGTCACCGGTAATGGATACAGAGTTAGGATTTATAGGCCAGTCCTTGGCAAAATTCATATTAGCCAGCACGCCGAAATTCTTGAAGGCGCCGAATCTGTCCATGCCCAGAAGCTCTCTGAAGGATCTGGTAAGGTCGTAGCCCCAGATGTCGCCGGAGCCTGTCTCTCTCATAACGAAGGATGTAACATCGTGTGTGAAGAGCACAGAACGTCCTCTGGCAATAAAGTCTGTAATCAGCTTGGTGGCTGAAGTACCCGTAATACCATCATACAAATCGGAGTAACCGAAAACAAGCATGTCGGCTTCTCCTCTTAAGTCAGGGTCATCGTAGTAGCAGTACAGGCGTCCGTTTACCACCTTCAAATTGGTATTCTGAGTAAGCAGCGCAGTGTCCTCGCCTGGATCAGCCAGCTTACTGAAATCAGCAGCCATAATCCTGAAAAATTCAATCTCGAATTCCTCTACCTGCTGTGAATAGTAGTAGAACATGCCACTGTTTGCCACTCTTTCACCGCCTATGGTAGAAAGGCCCGGATACATGGTAGTCGCAATACCATTGAAATACGTAGACATATTGTTCTTCGTTATTTCACCCTTAGAACGCTTTACTCTCTCGACTTCATCCTTGGTAGGGAAGGCAACTGTCTGTCTTGGATAGCTGCCGCTGTAGGATGACTGTACCTGTACTATGTACAACTTCTGTTTTTCATCGGTAGACTTCTTCTTGATAGCAGAAAGTCCCTGGTAGGAATAGCTTACGCTGCTGTTGTTCTTATCACTAATAACCAGCTTCCAGGATACACCGCCCAGGTAATCCTCCAGCTCTCTGGTGATAGTATAGGTATAGCCGCATGCCATATTGTCTGCGCTGACTACCTTGTTGTTGCCGCCCAAAACCGATACTTCAAGACCATCTACAGTCTCGGTACTCTTATTGAATCGACCATCGGAGTTCGCATCGATCAAAAGGGTGACCTTGACACTGCCGGTGCCCTCGATTTTCAGGACAAACTTCAAGTCCTTATTGTCAATATTCTTATCGGAGCCGTCCTCAGCACCGTTTATATATATCTTATCATCGGTAAGACCGGCATTTTCAGATAAGGTTCTATCATAGTACTGAACAGGACCGCTCACCATCGTCGTAACGAAATTGCGCCGTGTCAGCTGAGAAGCGAATCTGGTCGGGTCTACATTATTATCTACAAAGTATCCCTTGTTATAGTCGCTGTTATTTTTGACAGCATTAAGAAAACTGTAAATGTACGAAGACTTATCTACAGTCGATGTATTGATGGCCCCGCTTGATAAGAGTCTGCTTGAAAGCACTACAGGATAGCCTGCTGCTGCGAACTCCAGCATTTCCTCCAGCTTTGCCTTGGATATATCATTACCTGAGTATCTGAATTTGGTTACCTTGTCCTTGCCCAGACCCAGAACACTGTCAAAAAGGCCCAGACGGTTGTTGGTATCCGCGAAGGTTTTCTCTGCACCCGTATGAACATACAGATACGTAGAGCCCTGCATCTTGGTCCACCTGGAATAGTAATTGCTGCCGGAAGCACATCCGATAGCACCCACGTAAATCATGTCATACTGGGACAGAATATCAGAGATATCTCCCACCAGCTGCCAGGTACTCATGGAGGTTATAACAACATTATATTGGTTATTGGTCCACTCATTTACCTTGCTTTTCAGATCTGTGTAGTTGGTGATATATGGCTGTATCTCCAGCACCCTGAGTTTCTCTCTCTGGGACTCGGGAACAATCCAGGAAGCTTTAAGTTTTGCATCTCCCGCTCCCGGTGTAAAGATACCGTTTTGAATCGAGCCTGCGCCTTCCAGTTTCCAGCCCAAAAATGTGCTGTCCAGCTTGGTAGGGTTAGATATATTTATCTCATCACCCATATAAATTTCAAGAGTTGAAACAGCAGTTGTTCCGTTCCATCTACCTGAATTCGGGTCGATTGTCAAAGTGTATTTTTTAGGAGTGGCTAATGCTGCCAGATTGATATCGGCGGTTACTGTAAGGGTACGGGTCTGATGCGTATTTCCGTCACTCCAGGAATCCCATTCATATCCCTCGGCTACAACCGCACTTATGGTACAGGTTTCTCCGTATCTGTAGTAGGCACCTGCAATCGGTCCTGATACCGAGGCAATACCGGTACCGGAATTTACTGTAACGGTAAAAGTCTTTCTCTTAATTGTGACTTCGGTTGTTGTATCCTCTGTAACGGTATATGCAGGTACAGACGCGGCTTCAAACTCAGCACTCTCACCTTTTGACCAACTAAACTGTGAGTTGTAATTTTTATTCTCGCTATAGGCCAGTGTGTATGGAGTATAACTGCCGTCCGGATTTTCATAGCGTACCATTACCTGCTGGAGGAAGGGGCCATACTGCTCCCAGGTAGCCGTGATGGTAACATCCGTGGCCCCCACAGTATATGTGAATGATGCACCGTTATTACCAATGCTGCCTACACCATCAGAAACTACGGTCCAGCCCTTGAACCTATAGCCCTCTCTTATAGGCTCATCAAGGATAATAGTACTACCCTGCTCTGCGCTTTCGGTCTTTACCACATCGCTTTTATCAGGCCAGATACCGCCGGCAGGATCAATAGTAACAGTAACATTTTTAATCCATTTGGCAGTTAAGGTAGCATTACCCACATCTGCAGTGAAAACATTTCCGTCGAGTTTACCTACACCGCTAAACTCCCAGCCAGCAAACTTATAGCCTGCTTTTACCGGCTTCTCTGTAATCACATCAGAAATAATATCATACTGCTTTAAGGCCACTACATTTTTCGTTTTATCGGCTGTGCTTCCATCTGCCCATTTACCACCATCGAGTTTCAGGGTAAGCACATAGTTTTTCGTTTCAATATACTTATACAAATACAATTCATTGTTGGTATTTGAAGAAGTACTAACTCTAAAGGCGTTATTGCTGTAGGAAATATAATTGCTTGCCCGGAACGTGAATTTTCCGTTCTCTGCGGTAACTGTAAAATTTGATGTCGAATTATTCCTGAATTTCGTGCCGTTTATGCCTATATTTTTATTATCGTTTCCTTTAATCGTATATGAACCGTTGTTTTTCCCTGACAGTGTAAACACTGCATTCGCATTAGGGTTAACAATTATTGTTCCGCCCCCGGTTATAATGCCGGTCAGATCCAATCCGTCTACTTTCGGGTCATTATTTGAAAAAGTAGTAAAAGCCTTCTTTTTATCTCCGCTCACAATGAGATACTTGGCGTTACTTTGAATCACACCATCTTCAACCAGTACGTAAATCTCGCTTTCATCTGCACCCAGCGCCGTGTTGGGATCATTTACATTAAAAAGCGAAAGCAGTGAATGCGAAAAAAAGCCCACTGCCACTGCTGCAAACAATATTGATATTCCGATTGTCAATTTTTTCCGCATATACTCACCCGCTAATTTCTCTTAGTTATAACTTTATTGATTGTATAGTTGTAACCGTCATAGGCAAAATCAATCTTTGCCTTCACGTATTTGTAATCCCCGTTCTCCGGACTCTGTAAAGTAAAACCGCTCACATTTTCCGCCAGCAGCAGACGCTTGTTGCCAATGACATTTTTTTCAATAGCCTTGTCATCCTCCGCACCGGAGCCAAAATAAAGACCGCAATTACCGGCTGCGTCTACCGGCTCGAAAGCGCTGTAAGGGCAGGAAATAGTGCGAAGCGCCCGGTTCTTTTCATCGAAGATAGCGAAATAATACCTGTAGTCATTAGACAGGGCGTTCACCTCTCTGGAGACGGTCAGGCAGGCAATAATGGTAACATTACATTCGTCACCGTTCTCGTCTTTGATTTTCTCATCTGCAAACGAATAAATCGCCAAGGCCTCCATGCACTTGTCGTTCAGGAAATTTACAGCATAATCAGCCTCTGTCTGAAGCTTCACCTCTGCAGACACCGATGAAAAACTTTTCATGGACACCATAATAAAAGTCACCAGTATGCCCGAAATAAGCCCAATCATCAAAATTACTACAATGAGCTCCACCAGAGTAAATCCCTTGTTATTCTTTTGTAAGGATTCTGATTTAATCATTCTGTGTACGTTCTTCCCGTAGCCGGTAAAATAACCACCGTGCCATCTCTGTCACCTACGCCTGTGATATAAAAATCGGTGTAGTAAAAATCTCCTGTTGCGTCATTACCCGATATTTCCAGGCCGCCGCTGTTATAGTTAAATGTAATCGTTACATCCGTGTCATCCGATATAGTCACGGCATGTGCCGGGTCATTATTACCCGCAGCATCCTTCCTGGGCTCTGTTTCCCCGAAATAGGTCTTAAATACTGTTATATTAATGCCAGTATTTCCCAGAAGCTCACTCTCCGACCTCGTCACTGTGTTACCGTTCATTACGTTCAAAACAGCCACCATATTGCCGTCATCATCAGTTTTGACTGTCACTGATACCGTGCGGTTACCGGACTCCATAGCCTCCGTACGGGCCGCCACCAGCATTGTGCTCAGGGTATCTATGGCCTGTGTGGCACGGGCATTAAAGAGTATTGTAAGCGACACTACCGCTCCCGCACTCAGCACGCCCATAATCAGAATCACGACTATAAGCTCTACCAGGCTCATACCCTTGTTATTCAGTTTTTCGTGATTCCCAATGCTCATTTATTTCTTCCAATTCTCATGATCTACAGTGATAAAATCACTGCCGTCGATAGTACCGTGAATAGAGCCTACGGAAAACAGGCTGTTTACGAAAAAGTCGTTTGCAATCAAATTATTTACTGTAGCCGGATCTGCCTTATATGTAGTGGAATTTCCTCGTAAAATGATATCTCCACCTGCAATAATCATGCCGTTGATGCTTACCGCATTCAGTGTTACATTACCCTTGCTGACTACGATTACACCACGTACATTACGTCCGTTGTAAGCTGATACAAGCTGGCTGATAGTTACATTTTTTCCGATAATTACCAGATAGCATTCGTTCGTACCCGGAACATCCACGAATCTGACCGGACTGGTCAGGTTCTGACTGTTGAAGACGTTTTCGATGGTCATAATACTGAGGCCGCTGCCCTGGGACTCTACCGATACGGTACTTCCCACCACATCTACATCATAGAGATTCTTAACTGATTCAAAATTGACCACCTGGGCTGTAAGGCTCTTACCACTGGTACCTGAGTAGTCAGGATCCAGCTTCCCGCAGAGACCTGCGAACATGCTGGAGTATTTAATCTGAAGGTCATCCAGATCATCATCGTTATAGGTATTTGTCTGATATGCTGAGTCTCCGTTGGGGTCCAGCGTACCATTTACGGTCATCTGACCGTTCTCGTAGCCTATGATATTTCCTGTGGAAATCATTTTGGCATAATTAAAAGCAAGCTTGCCGGCTGAGCCGAACTGCTGCATACGGTCATTATTGAGATCAGGGAAGCGTGTAAAATAATCCCTGAAGTACTCTGCCGCCTTGTTCGGATTTCGGAAATTCAGATAGTAGTACACCATGGTGGTAGCACCGTATCTGACTACAAATGTGCGATAGCCGCTGGTAGATGTAGACATATCCACATAGTTGGACATTCGTAAGCCGCTAACAGCTCTCTTACTCATATCCACGTCGATACCTGCGTAAAACTCTTCTGCCGTTACAGGATTGTGTCCCACGGATAAAAGCTCGCCGGGCACCAGATATGCTGACTGCAGTGCCTTAAAGGTCGCCGACTCACCCATCTGTGAGGAGTACTGACCCTTCACGCCCTCATACTCTGTATTCTCAGGGAATGAAATAAATGTCTTACCTGCTACCACTACTGCATTTGCCTCTGTCAAATCCAGAGTGGAATTGGCTCCGTTTACTACTATTGCACTGGAGCCCACTGCCTGTGGTATTCCATTTATCTTGTTGGTCATACTGTAGCCGATAAATTTGCTGCTAAGACCGTTGCCGCTATGCATCTTGAAATAAGAGTAAGCAGCATTCAGCTCCAGATTATCCGCCACGAAGCATGAGCCTGTGATGTCCAGCTTTGTATTTACAGAATTACTGGAGCTATCATCGATAATAATATCCTTGACCCAGACACCGGTTCTGTCACTGTAATCAGCAAAAACACTCGCTGCCAGAGTAGCTCCGTCCCTGTAATCGCAGCCTGTACTGATGATCACCTCAGCCTTATTGGACACGGTCAGGGCAGCACGGGATATAATGACTCTCTGAACATTTGAAATAAAATTTGTGTTGTTCTTATTGGACTCTACAATTGTATTGCCTGCACCGCCAAAGCCGGCAAAATTGATGCCTGTGCCTGCATATACGTTACCGTCTATCTCAGCCTTAAGGCCTGCATCATTTTTGATTTCACCGTCACTTATGAAGATATAATCTGAACAGAATTCATTAAATGTTCCGGTGCTTCTGTCACCCAAAAGACCGGGATAATCCACCTTTATGCTGATATCTGTCTCGATCTTCTTGGCAGTACCGTCCGGCGCCACATACATAATCTTGATGTTTTCGATACCTACTCTGCCGTCAGCAATCTGAATTTTGCCGTTTGCATCAGTCCTGATGGTAGGTGGCTCCATATAGATGACATATCTTTCCCCGACAGGAAGTACAACTCCACTGCCGTCATCCTTCACATCATCCTTATAAAACTCCTTGTAGCTCAGCATCAGACCGCCAGTGCCTACAGGATCGTTAATCTTGTGATTACCGCTTACCAGCTCATTATCGTCAAAAAGCTTAAGTACCTTATCTGTAATGCTCTCGGTAAAATAATCCCTGAAAAGCTCGAAAAACTTTTCTTCACTTTTTTCACCGGTAAGTGAGGAGTACTGCTGAAGCCAGATAGTATAGGCCTTACCGAATGCCTCGTTGGTAGTACTTCTCAGGGAACTCTCAAATTCATTCAAGGCTTTTTCTGCAGAATAAAAACTATCTGTGCCCTGTTTGCGCAGCTGATAATTTTTAAGAGCATACCTGGTGATGATGATAACAATAGTTGCAAGTATCGCAACAAAAAGAGTAGTAACAAGCACCATTACAAAGGTCTCACCCTTATTATTCAGTTTGTTGCGTAACTTTATCATTCTTCCACCACTGTTGACTCCAAAGTAGCGCTAAGTCCGCCATCGGAGTCATACACCTCTACTTTTACCTTGTAAATTACTTTTCTTCTTTCTGTCGTGTAAAGAGTACTCAGGTCTTCACCGGCCTGAGAATTGTCACCGTCTATACGGATAGGTGCCTGAGAGGCCACCTTAAGTACGCCCGGATATGTAGCATTTGTTGTATTGGAGATGCTGACATTCAGTTCTCCCACACTGTTAAAATTGGTGGATGCATCACTCTGCACCACGATATAGCACTTAACGTCCTCCTTAAGATCTCTGGCGGACATGGTTATTTTTTCTCTGTTGCTGCTCTTGAAGGTCCATGAAGGATTCGCAAAGGAATCGGCAAAGAGCGGCTCGTAAATCATATATACCGTCTTAACATTGGTAAGCGCCAGATTGTGAGCATAGTAGCTGTAGCTACGGGTAGTTCTGGTCTCGCGCTTGGGATCATTCTTATCACACACCACACCAAGATTATCCAGGATGGCCTTCGCCTCTCTCTTTCTGTTTTGTGCGATAGAATCATGTCCCCAGATACTCTGGTATTCCGAAGCCTCAAATACAGCCCAGTAGGTACTCTTTATTCTTGTAATTTTTACGTATGCGTCACCCGAAGTCAGGGAATCATTCTCATTGTTCCTTATGGTGTACTTCATGCTGGACTCAACGCGGTACATCTGCACCGTCTCGCCGTTTTGGGCTACCTGTGGAGTACCTGTGGGGAAAATATCCACCTTCATCTCACGGCTGATTTCAGGCTCAATCTGACTTTCTGTAAGACCCGGTATTCTTTGAGGCATGGGCATGGGCACGTAATCCGGATCCAGCTCCATCATATCGCCGTTCTGATCGTCAATAATCGAGCAAATCTTATCCCAAACATCATCCCAGTAGTCGTTATTAAGTTCCAGGAATCTGTTCAGCGCTCTGTCGTCGTACTGTATCTCATCCGACACATTGGGGTTGATAAGTCCGGTGGTAGCACTGGAGAATTCCGTGAGATCTACGTACTCGATGGTATTTAAGGCACTGTCCTCTGTGATGGTCACATTGGCCGAGTAGGTATGATTGCCCTCCACTATCCCTGTGATAGTCCCGAAATAGGTCTGAACCGCTGCCGCATCATCCAGGTCTATACTCTTATAGGCCGTATAGTCCTTGATTCCCAGCGCCTTTATTTCCTCCATCTCGTTCTCTGCCACTCGCTCCGCGAATGATAGCTTACGGCTGGTAAAAGCACTTCTCTGTCCGCTGCTGAACACTGTGAAAACAGGCACCACCACTATAGTCAGAATCAGAAGGCTTACGATAACCTCAATCAGGGTAAGTCCGCGATTATCCTTATGCAACTGTCTGTAAAAAAGTTTTCTCATTTAATTTGCTTCAATAGTTCCGAAAATATTATCATTACCTGTCTGGACACCCTTAATAGGTCCAAAATTATCTGTTCTGCCATCACCTTCGATGATAAACAGATTAAGCACCATGCTTCCGGTCAGCTGACCGTTTTCCTGATCAAAATTCGAAGAAAAACTATCCACATTCATACGCTCCGGATACGCATTTACATAATCCATGAACTTCTTAAGTCCCTCATAGGACACCTTATATGTCACAGATACCCTGTGAAGCAGACACTGGTAATCTTCTCCCTCCACCTTGAAAATAGGCGCCGCATCGGAAAAGGATGCGCTCTGGAAGCTGATACCGGTCTTTTCCTCCAATTCCTGTAAAAGTACCAAGTCCTTTTCTGTGCTGTAGCAGGAAGCATACTTGCCCAGAATTTCCTTGTTACTGCTAAGATAGGTCATGATATCATTCTCATACTTTGTTTTGTTTGTAAGCTTCATTTCCAGTACTGCTGCCTGAGCCTGCAAAAGCTTATTCTGCTGCTTCAGATTTTCTACCTTCTTCTCTGTGGGTGAAACTACGAAAAAGTAGGCGATAACAGCGATAAGCAGGGAGAGCACTACCAGCACCAGCTCTACGATTCTTTGTCTTTCTGCGTTTGCTTTGTTAGTCATATATATGCTCCTCCCTTCTACTTATTCTCTTCTTCTACAGGCTTCTGATATTCACATACCGCTGAAAAGCTGATGGTGGTCTTGGAATATTCCACATCCCCCTCTTCAACTACGTCAGTTTTTATTGCTACGCTGTTTACGATAACACTCTTAAAGTAAGGAATAGCCTTCAGGTTCTGAATAATTTTGGCTGCCTTTATCTTGGCCTCTGCCTCGCCCACCATTGTTTCACCATTGATGGAGTCTGCTGAGATTTCCATATTCATGACAAGTCCTGTATTGCCGGATGAGATGGAGCTGACGATAGTGCCTTTTACCAGTTCCTTCTCCAAAGCTGCGAGAATTGCATTCCAATTCTCATTATGAGTAAATGTCACATCTCCCAGTGTCTGGAGCTGCTCATAAATCTTACCTGTCGATACATAATCGCTTTCCAGCTTCTCAATTTCGGTAGCCTGCAATGTCTGTACCTTGTTCTTATAGTTTTCATTTTCAGTTTCAACTGCCCTAAGATCCATAATGGCACCTGCCACCATGATACCTGATGCAATCACTACCAGTGCAAATGCTACGGAGCAAACCGCAACCACTCTCTGGAAATCCTTACGGAGCTGAATATTTGAAAAATTGATAGAGGAGTTTGAAGCGCCAAAGGCTCCCAGATACTCCGATACTCTATTTTCAGGAGTTGTACACTTCTTACCCAGCCTTACAGCGTCCGGCTTAAGTCTTAACACGAAATCCACACCCTGGAACTCATTTTTAAGAAGCTTTACCAGATTCTTGATTTCTACACCGCAACCACCGATAAATACGCGATTTATCTCTGTTTCACGGTTCTTGGTGCTGTAGTACTCCAGTACCTGTGTAATCTGCTGGAACAATGGACGAACAGAGTTGGTCACATCGGTTCTGAGTGCTACAGTCGCCTCATCCTCTGCATCATTTACCGCATTAAACTCAGGATACAGCACCTCTTTCTCCTGAAGCTGCTCCAAACCTGTCTGGAATGCGGAAGCCACCATACCCTTTTTCTCCAGGTATTTGCTGACCACATTGCCTGCACCAAAGCTCATCATACGCTGCAGTGCCAGCTTTCCATCCTTCATAATGGTAATAATTGAATTTCTTTCATTCAACTGCAGGTAAATATCATTGCGGCCTTCATGATTTTTCAACCACTGATAGATAGCATTACCGATATAGTCGATGGCAATTACGTTGAAGCCCATCTCCAGAGCGAAATCTTCGTAATTATGGATGAGGTCACCGGGAGCTGCGTAAATCATAATACGCATCTTGCCCTCGTCCTTGAAGTCCTCAAGTACGGTATATGTGAAAACAAAACCGGTAGTGTCCATAGGGAAGTACTCGGCTCTGTTACTCTCGATATAGTCCTTCATGAGCTTTTCCTTCATGACAGGCACCATTACTTCACGGCTCACGATCTTGTTGCCTGTAAGCACGAACACCAGATTTTTACAGCTGATGCCTGCTGCGCTCAGGGCCTTTTTCATGCCCATACCATAGGCCACCTTGTCCATGATATAGCCGTCTACAACCGTATTGGCCTTATTCTCGAAACAAACGGTTTTGTAGAGGACAGGCTGTGCTTTTCCATAGGACTTGAATGCCACTTTTGTAGTTGCATCTGTTATTTCAATACTTACTACCTGCTTGATTGCCATAGCTTGACTCCTGTTATATGTTGAATAGTTTTAAATACGCTTCAAATATCTTATCTCCCCACAAAGCCGCGATGGCTATTCCCGCCGAAAGGTAGGGGCCCATAGCCAGCACATGGTCTGCGCGAGTAATTTTCATTCTAAGAATATGTATGACAGCTCCCAGGAAGCACCCGAAAATCAAGGCTTCAATGATGCCGGACCATCCGAGGAAAAGTCCCGCGGCTGCCATCAGCTTGATATCTCCGCCGCCTATGCCCTGTCCCTTTGTCACCAGAAAGGCCAGATAAAGCAGCATTGATACTGCGAAAAATCCTATCACATGATGTATAAAAAAGTTTTTGTAGAGGAACTGATCTACGACTGTGTAGACAGCTCCTACGCATAAAATAAACACATTGATGCCAAAAGGTATCTCGTGTGTGCGCCCGTCGATAACGGACAGGGTGAGTAGCGCCGATAAAAGCAGGCAGGTAAGCACTGCCCTGAAGCTTACTCCTAAAACAACAAAAGTCAGCACCCAGAGGGCGCCATTGGCGCCCTCAATAATCGGGTACTGAACCGAAATCTTTGATTTACACTGTCTGCATTTACCCCCCTGGATAATCCATGAGAAAAGAGGGATTAACTCGTACCAGCTTAATTGATGTCCACAGGTCATACAATGTGACCGGGATATCACAATGCTTTCACCTTTCGGAATACGATAAATGCATACGTTCAAGAAGCTTCCCACGACGATGCCGTAGATAAATACCAATATTAAGATTGGAATATATAAAAAGTCGGGTATCATGGGATTCTCCGGTAAAGTATTATAGTATTACTGTAATCTGGATAACGGCTTTATGGATTAGTCCATTGTACCATCAGGCTTTACAGGAGCCGGAGTTGCACCGTTTGGGTTAACTACACCATCTACAATAACGATTGTATAGTCATTGCTTCCAGATGATCTCTTAATTGCTGCCCACCCTGGAAGGACCTTATTCATTGCTGCATCGAAATCCGCTTTTGTAATCAGTGTTGCTGCCTGACCAGATGGCACAGCTGTATCTGTGCTACTAGTACCTACTGTAATAGTAATTGTCCCTTTATAAGCTTTGTTATCCTTCTGAAGCTCAACGATTGCGAGGCTTGCATTAGATACAAGTGAGTTGTAATTTGTTACGTCATTGGACTTCTGTGCGTTGCCTACCCACTTCATGATCTGAGGTGTAAGAGCTACGCCGATGATAGCCATAATAAGGATTACTACGATGAGCTCTACCAGTGAGAAACCTTTGTTATTCTTCTTCATTTTTTTATCTCCTTTTGTTAAAAAGTGTACTATTAGGCTCTGCTTTATGCTCCCAATTTCTCCCGAAGAAAGCTAAAGACTTCGCCTTATGTGGCTAGTAGTATAGTCCCATCTGCCACAAAATGCCATTATCCCGAAATAAACAAAAATTAAACAAATTATAACCGACGCAGGCAAATATTTTATAAAATCGTAATTTTTTCCGGGTATAATGCAGGCACTGGCATTTCCGAACGCGCCGCTTCCATTCTCCCGAATTCAAAAATAGCTCAAACCGAAGGCAGTATCCCCCAATTTGAGCTATTTTTATCATCAAAATTATTCTAAAAGTAAACGGTTTTTGAATTTATCAGCCCAGAGTGCCGTACATCTCGATCATTGGCTGATACATAGCAAGTACAAGTATAGCTACCATACCGCCCACAACTACGATAATCAGAGGCTGAAGGAGCTCTGTCATACTGGCTGCTGCCAGCTCTGTCTCCTCCTCATAGTAATCAGCTACTCTGTCCAACATGCCGGACACATCACCGGTCTCCTCGCCGATAGCCATCATATTGTACACCATAGGCGGGAAAATATCCGACTGTCTGAGGGGCTGCGACAGAGGATAACCCTGCTCTACCTCAGACTTCGCGCGCTTTAAGAGTCTGGTGTAGCATATATTGCTCATAGCATTGGCTGCTATATCGATAGCCTGAGTAATACCCATACCGGACGCCATCAGTGTAGACATAGTACGGGCAAAGGAAGCCGAACTGCTCTTCATATTGAACTTACCGAATATAGGGAGCCTCAGCGCCATACGTCCGAAGAACATCTTGCCGGCATCTGTTCTGTTCACTAAATTTATGCCAAGCACCAGGCCGACAATCAGGATAAGCAGCAGCCACCAGTAGCCAAACAGGAAATCCGAAAAGCCCATTACCATTCTGGTAGTCACAGGCAAATCTGCTCCCAACTCAGCAAACATAACGGCAAATTTAGGAACAATTACCATGGACATTACTATCATTACCGCGAATGCTACGATTACAACTACGATAGGGTAAGTCATGGCCTTTTTAACCAGTCCCTGTATTCTTGCTGACTTTTCATACTGTATGCCCATTCGTTCAATACAGGTATCCAGCGTACCGGAAGCCTCTCCGGCTTCTATCATGTTCACCAGCATAGGCGGGAACACCTTGGGTGACAATCTCATGGAATCTGCCAGTGAATTACCCTGTTTAACAGCTGCAAGGGTCTTATCAAGGGCATTCTTAAGAGTCTTGTGCTCTGTCTGGTCAGACATCAGTTTAAGACCATCTACGACGGTAACAGAGGCCTTTAAGATACCTGAAAACTGCCTGCAGAAAACAGCCAGATCTCTGGTCTTTACCTTCTTTTCACCACCGATATTAATATCACGGGTAAGCAGGTTCTGCTCTGTGACCTTCACAGGTGTAAGCCCGTCGGAACGCAGTGCCTCCATTACCTGAGCAGCACTTTCAGCCTTCATGCTACCCTTTTTCCTACGTCCTGTTTTATCAATGGCCTGATATGCAAAATCTCCCATTGCTTCCTCCTAATCCTTAAGTAAGTATCCTTATACCAAACGATTGGACAGCGTCAAGCTGTCGCGTGAATATGCCAGCGCGTGATCTGCGTCGATTTTCCCCTCCCGGAACAATTCCAAAAGGGCATCATCCATGGCAATCATTCCCTGCTTTCTGCAGGTCTGGATGACACTGTCTATCTGAGCCGTTTTGTTTTCTCTGATAAGATTTCTGATGGCGGGATTGGCCAGCATCACCTCAAAGGCTGCAGCTCTTCCCTCGCCCTTCGCCATAGGCAAAAGCTGCTGGGAAATAATCCCTTCCAGCACCAACGACAGCTGAGAACGAATCTGTGGCTGCTGATGAGCAGGAAAAACATCTATGATTCTGTCGATAGTAGATGCTGCGCCTATGGTATGCAGGGTGGAAAGCACCAGATGGCCTGTTTCCGCTGCCGTAACCGCAATGGATATGGTATCCAAGTCACCCATCTCACCTACCAGAATAACATCCGGGTCCTCTCGGAGCGCTGCTCTAAGTGCATTTGCATAGCTCTTTGAATCGATACCGATTTCTCTCTGGTTTACGATGGATTTTCTATGCTTATGCAGATACTCGATAGGGTCCTCCAGAGTGATGATATGATAATCATACGTGTCATTAATCTGATTGATTAATGATGCCAGAGTGGTGGATTTACCTGAGCCTGTAGGTC
>JAZUHR010000116.1:0-6004 GCA_045641825.1 Lachnospiraceae bacterium | reverse complement strand
TCACAATTTTTTATGATTGATTTCTTGAGCAAACCCATATATAATGGTCTCATGAAGTATTTTTGTCCATTATAGCATAATTTGACCTGTCGGTCAAAGAAAAAGCCACTACTAAAACGTTTAATATGGCTTTAGTGCTGTAAAATGGCAAACACTATTATTACATTGGAGGAACTCACATGAAGTTCGGTTATTTTGACGATGCGGCTAAAGAGTATGTTATCACTACTCCCAAGACCCCGCTCCCCTGGATCAATTACCTGGGATCCAATTCATTCTTTTCACTGATCTCCAACACCTGCGGCGGCTACACCTTCTACAAGGATGCCAAGCTTCTACGTATGACTCGTTATCGTTACAACAGCTGCCCTGTTGACAACAACGGTAAGTATTTCTATATCAAGGATGGCGATACCATCTGGAATCCGGGCTGGCAGCCTACACAGACAGAACTCGATGAATACGAGTGTCGTCATGGTATCGGCTACTCCAAGTTCCACGGTGCGAAGAACGGTGTTTCAGCAGATGTATGCACCCTTGTTCCTGCAGATGATAACTGCGAAGTAAGCCGTATCGTTCTTAAGAACAATAGCGGCGCAGAGAAAAAGATTCAGCTTTTCTCATATGTTGAATTCTGTCTCTGGAATGCAGATGATGATATGAAGAACTACCAGAGAAACCTTTCCACCGGTGAGGTTGAGGTAGTGGACTCTACTATTTTCCACAGAACCGAGTACAGAGAGAGACGTAATCATTACGCTATCTACTCCGTAAATACAGCTGTTGATGGCTTTGATACAAGCCGTGACGCTTTTACAGGTGCTTACTACAGAAGCTCCAGAAATCCCGAAGCTGTAGAACTGGGCAGATGCACAGGCTCCATGGCTTCCGGCTGGTACCCGATTGCTTCTCACCAGATTGATGTGACTCTGGCTCCGGGCGAAGAGAAGAGCTACATATTCGTCCTTGGCTACATCGAGAATGCTGAGGATGACAAGTGGGAGAGCTATGGTGTCATCAATAAGAAAAAGGCTTACGAGATGCTTGACAGATACAAGACTGACGAGCAGTTCTTCGCAGCAGTAGCAGGCCTTAAGGCATACTGGGATGAGCTTTTGTCCAAGTACACTGTTGATTCCAAGAATGATAAGGTTAACCGTATGGTTAATATCTGGAATCAGTATCAGTGTATGGTTACTTTCAATATGTCACGTTCCGCTTCCTACTATGAGACCGGTATCGGCCGTGGTATGGGCTTCCGTGGTTCATGTCAGGACCTCCTGGGCTTTGTTCATCTTATTCCTGACAGAGCACGTGAGAGAATTATCGATATCGCATCCACACAGTTTGAGGATGGTTCAGCATATCATCAGTACCAGCCTCTTACCAAGAAGGGTAATGCGGATATCGGTTCAGGCTTCAATGATGACCCTCTGTGGCTCATTGCAGGTACTTCCGCATACATCAGAGAGACAGGCGATGTTTCCATTCTGAAGGAGTCAGTTCCTTATGACAACGACTGGTCCAAGGCTACTACTCTTATGGAGCACCTCAAGAGATCTCTTGACTATATCATCAATCACAAGGGACCTCATGCCCTTCCTCTTATCGGCCGTGCCGACTGGAATGACTGTCTGAACCTCAACTGCTTCAGTAAGGTTCCGGGTGAATCATTCCAGACCTTCGGTCCATCCGAGGGACCTGTAGCCGAGTCTGTTTTCATCGGCGGTATGTTTGTTAAGTACGGCGAAGAGTACGCACAGCTGGCAGAGCTCCTCGGCGATACTGCAGAGGCTGCACGCGCACGTAAGGAAGTTGAAATCATGACAGCAGCTGTTGAAAAGGACGGCTGGGATGGCAAGTGGTTCGTAAGAGCATACGATGCATATTCACAGAAAATCGGTGGTGCAGAGTGTGAAGAAGGCCAGATTTACATCGAGCCACAGGGCTTCTGCGTAATGGCAGGTATCGGTAAGGACAATGGTAAGGCTGTTCAGGCTCTTGACTCTGTCAAGGAGAAACTTGATACAGACTATGGTATCATGATTCTTCAGCCTGCTTACACCAGATATCACCTTGAGTTGGGTGAGATTTCCTCCTACCCACCGGGATACAAGGAGAATGCAGGTATTTTCTGCCACAACAATCCTTGGGTATCCATCGCTGAGACAGTAGTAGGTCGTGGTGACAGAGCCTTCGAGATCTACAAGAAGACCTGTCCTGCTTACACAGAGGAATTTTCAGAGATTCATGCTACAGAGCCTTATGTATATTCACAGATGGTTGCAGGTCGTGACGCTGTATATCATGGTCAGGCAAAGAACTCCTGGCTTACAGGTACTGCTGCTTGGACATTTGTAAATGTTTCACAGTACATCTTAGGCGTATATCCTACACATCAGGGTCTGTCCGTGGATCCTTGCGTACCTCATGACTTCGGTGATTTCACACTGACCCGTAAGTTCAGAGATGTTAACTACCATATCACAGTACAGACCAACGGCTGCGAGAAGGGTGTTAAGAGCCTGGTAGTAGACGGCAAGGAATACACAGGTACTACAGTAATTCCTTTTGAAGCAGGCAAAAAAGATGTTAATGTTCTGGTTGTAATGGGCTAAAAAATGGTATATAATGTTTTGTAACACTTTTGATAGATATATAAATTATCTATGTTCGGAGGGAATTATATGAAATATGATTTTTCCGAGATTTCAGGAAAAGTACAAAACATTGTTGAAAAAGTGACCATTGATGCTAAAAAATATGGCGGGGAAGCCAAAAAATACGGTTCAGAAGCTTTGGAGAATGCAAAATCCAAGGCTTCTGAGTTTGCTTCGAATATTTCGGAGCCCGGTCATTTTAACATTCCCGACCAATACAAAAATGCATATATGCTGAAGGGGCGTCTGGCCCGGAACGGCTATGACTGGTGGTGGCATTCCTTCACAGGAAGGGATGCCGAAACCGGCGAAGAGAAGGGGTTTTTCGTGGAGTATTTCATGATTAACCCCGCTTTTGGTGGTACAGAACCGGTATTTGGTCAGCTCCCGGAAAATAAAGCGAATGGTGTAAAACCCTCATATATGATGGTTAAGGCCGGTGCATGGGGGGACGGACATGCTCAGCTTCATCGCTTTTTCGGTTGGGATGATGTTAAGATTTCCGATGAAGTACCTTTTGAATTGGAAGCAGGAGACTGTATTTGTAATGAGGGCAGAATTGCGGGAAGTGTTACTGTATCTGAAGAGGAAAGACAAGATCACCCTGAATGGATGAGTGATGCCGGCAGTATGCGATGGAATCTATCCGTAGACAAGCAGGTGGCCTTCAATGTGGGCTATGGTACCAGTACTGCTCTCAGATCAGCCAAGGCCTTTGAGATGTACTGGCATGCAGAGGGCATGAAGACGGAATTTGCCGGATACGTGGAGTTTAACGGCAGAAAGTATATTGTCTCTCCGGAGAATTCCTATGGATATGCCGATAAAAACTGGGGCTATGACTTTACCTCACCATGGATATGGCTGACCTCCAATAATTTGATTTCCAATACTACAGGTAAAAAACTTGAGAATTCAGTCTTTGATATCGGTGGTGGAAAGCCCTGCCTGACATCGGGTACCCAGTATTCCGATGAAATCAAGCTGGGAGATGTAGTTACGGTACATAAGCCGGTTGATATTCGCGTGGAAATCAAGGATAAGCTCCTGGGAGCCCTTTACTATGAGGGACAGGAAATAGAATTTAATTTTACCAAGGCCTGGACAAAGCCTGCCACAAAATTCAATTGTAAGGAAACTGAAGATGAAATTATCTGGCATGTGGAGCAGGAAAACAGAACACATGTTATGCAGACCAATATTCACTGCAAAAAGAAGGACATGATACTGGTAGCCTATGAGGCTCCGGACGGTTCAAAGCGCCATAACAGATTGTGGAATGGCGGTAACGGCGAGGGATGGATTCGCCTGTACGAAAAGAAGGATGATGAAAGAATCCTTATCGATGTAATCAATGCCAGAAATGTTGGCTGTGAATGGGGAAAGTTTGACGAGTAAAGGGAACATTATGACAGGGAAGTTGTATTTTTACGAAACACATTTGCATACCATGGAAGGAAGTGCCTGTTCTCACACCGCAGCAGAAGACTACGTAGAGGCATATAAGAAAAAGGGATATTCCGGAATTATAGTGACGGACCACTTTTTCAACGGTAACTGCGCGGTGCCCAGAGATTTGCCTTGGGATGAGCGTATAGACGCATATTGTGAGGGATACGAAAGAGCCAGGAAAGTCGGCGATAAGTTAGATTTACAGGTGTTCTTCGGTATGGAGGTTAATTTCTTCGGTGACGAGTTTTTGCTACTTGGACCGGATAAAAAATGGCTGAAAAAACACCCTGAAATCATGGAGTGGACCTGTGCCGAGCTTTATGAAGAAATCCATAAGATTGGCGGGGCAATGATACAGGCTCACCCCTTTAGGGATCGCAACTATATCAGAAATATTATGGTTCATCCGGAGACTGCTGATGCTTTTGAGGGCTATAATACCGGTAATGAGGATTATTCTGACCAGTATGCATATGAGTATTGCAGACAACACGGCATTCATATGACATCCGGCTCTGATATGCATCATTTAAGCAATATGGATCAGCGACTGGGAGGAATTGCTTTTACGAAAAAGCTTACTTCCGTAGAGGATCTGGCCAAGAGGATAATTGAGGCCGAGAGAGTAGTGCCACTGCTGGCTATGCCCGGCACCGGCCTGGAGGCCTGCAGAGTGTCTACGGCAGCCATGAGTATTACAGATAGTGAGTATGGCTTTATTACCTATGCCAATCGCCTGGTGCCGGCCATTGACGCACCTTTTGAACATCCTATTTTTGAAGTTAATTATGCGGGAACAATGCAGCCCCGCACCACTATTGATATACTTAACTGGAACAAAGGAGGAAGTCTGTGAGATTTGTAATTATAGGTCTTATAGTATTGGTCGTCCTTTCACTGGTGCTTTTCATAGGCCTGGCAGCCTATTCCACCTTCCCCAGAACTAATCTGGAGGCCAGTAAAAACTGGGAATACAGCCACGGCTTTTTCAGAGACTTTGATAAGAGAGAGACTGTTAAGTACACGCTGACCGCAGAGGATGGTCATGTTATTCACGTGGAGTATGTGCCGAATCCTGATTTTCCTGACAGCAGGAAGGTCATGGTCATATCCCATGGATATACATCCTCCAGGTATGGTGGACTTAAATATCTGAATCTCTGGATGAGGCTGGGATATTCATGTGTGCTGTTCGATCAGCGCTTCCATGGAGCCAATTCAAGGAAACTCAAGTATAACTGTACTCTGGGTGTAAAAGAGTCCAGAGACCTGATGCTGATTATCGAGGATACCTATAAGCGACTTGGCGATGATATATATATGGGGCTTCAGGGCGAGTCTATGGGCTCCGCTACCCAGATTACAGCTCTTAAATACCATCCCAGAGTTCATTTCCTGGTAAATGACTGTGGCTTCGCATATATGGTGGATGTGCTTAAGGGTGAACTCAAGAACCTTTTTCATCTGCCTACCTGGCTGGTCTACCCGGCATCATTCTTCAGCCGTATTTTATTCGGCTGGTCGTATCTAAAAAATCGACCTATCGATTCTCTTAAAGATAATGAAATCCCTATTTGCTTTGTGCATGGGGATAAGGACATGCTGATAAATATGTCCCATTCTCTTGATATGCAGAAGGCTACCAAAGGCTACTCAGAGGTCAATATTTTCGAGGGGGCTGCACATGCGGATTCTCTCTATTCCAACGAGGAACGCTATTTCGAAATGCTGGAAAAATTCCTGAAAAAGGTGGAAGAACTGGAAGCAGAAAAACCTTCAGAAAAAAATTTTTAAAAAAGTTTTAAAAGTCTGTTGACATTGTCACCTATCTGTGGTAAACTCTCGTTCGTTGCTTGAAGAGAGCAAAATGCGGAAATGCTGGAATTGGCAGA
>JAZUHR010000115.1:0-6842 GCA_045641825.1 Lachnospiraceae bacterium | reverse complement strand
TACCAAGACCTGTCTGGACAAATTCGGAGATGACAAGGATGCCCTTAATATCCTCATTCAGATGGCAGACGGACAGTCCTATGACTATCCGGGAGACAGCGGCTTTGCTGCTATCAAGAAGACCTGTGAGGAAAAGAATATTACTATCTATTCCATGGGCCTCGGAAGTGATGTAGAGGCTGATAATCTGGAAAAATATGCAGAGACAGGCTTTGGCAGATATGTATTTATCAATGATGGTGCATCTATCCAGTCCTTTTACAAATTTATTTTCGGCCTGACTACCAACAGATACGATATCGAATTTACAGCCAAGGATACTCTGGCCAACGAGAGAACCTTCAAAGCAGAGGCACCTGGCGTAGGCGAAAAGGATGTCAGAAACTATCGCTGGTTCCCTGCAGGCTATACAGATGACGGCAGCAAGACTAATACTAAAATCTTTTTGGGAGGTATGACCTTCAACGGCCTTGACACCAAGCTTATTTTCCAGTCAGCTACGGATGTAACTGTGCGCCTCAAGGGAAAATCCTTCAAGAAGGAGACCTTTGAGGAAAGCGACAAGCCTAATCCACCTTCCTTTAAGCTTCAGGGTAATATCAACTATACACTGGATTACAAGTATATCGATGAGGAAAATATCGAGCTTACCATACCCGCCAAGATTGCCTGTGGTGTTTATCACCTGGTAGTCAGCATAGACGGTAAGAGCAAGACCTTTATAAGAGAACTGGTAGTAAGCTCCAAGGATATGAAGCGCGTGGTGGTAGGCGATTATGTGTTTACCGCAGGCGTGGTAGAAGAGAGAAACGGCAAGGTAGAGCTCTACGGAAATGTTTCACTGAACAACTGGCTTCAGTTCGCAGATGAAGTAGTGCTTACAGGCAGCACGGATTCACGTTTTAAATATGAGCCGGGAAGATATGAAATTAATGGCAGCAAGGTGCCTATGAACTGCTCTGAATCTGCAGTGACCTTTGATTCATCCTGCAAGGGTATAGCCGGCTATATGGCAGGAAAAGGCTACAAGGCGGTACTGCCAAGGCTTACCAACTATACACTTTACGTGAACAATACCACTAATATCGGTGACCCGTCATACAACGTAGATACCGCGAGACTGAACACAGCCCTCAATTTCGTAGGATTTATGAAGGTTACATCACCGGGAGTATCGATTTACCCTGATAAATACGTGGTTGATATGCAGGCCTTCTCACTGAGTATTCCTTTTGTGGATGACATCATCAAGCAGAGCAACAATAACGGCGACGGTATTTTCGGCTTCAAGCTGACCACAGCTGAAAAAATCACGGTAAAAGCAAATTCCGTGGATCTCAAGATGGATGTTAACTACAAGAGTTATGAAAAGGGCGGCGCATTTAAGCTGGGACCTATATCGATGCACAGAGGTAACGGCTCTATCAAGCTTAAAATAGATACCTCCGGCGGAGAATTGGAGGCTGAAATATCCGTAGATGCGACTGAAGATGTCAGCGGCAGCTTCAAAATCGGCCTGAAGGACTGGCAGCTGGATGCTCTGGGTGTCGGCTGTGACTTCCCATTTACCGTAGAAGTGGATGGCTTCCCTCTTACCTTCAGCGACTTCAATATAGGAGTTGAGGGGCTGGCGGATACAGGCCTTACACGTTACGGTGTTAAGGATGTTATGCTGATCGGTAGCTTTGATTTCGCAGCAGGACAGCTTTCCGCAGTGTTCCCGAAAATCGCAAGCTTCTTTGGAGAAAAGGGTGAAAAGCTTTGCGTTATGGAGCTGGATGATATTACCACCAAGCTTTCACTGGGCAGAATTTATCTGGATGTTTCCGCAGACTTCAAGCTCTTCGGTCTGCTTGACGTAGGAAAATGTAATCTGAAGATGGGACAGGATATAAAGTACTCCAACAGACTGATCAATATGAGCAATCAGAATGTAACAGGTATTACAGCTTCAATTACTTATGGCCCGTCAATTCATAATGATTATATCGATGTAGAGATTACCGGTACCCAGGATTATGCGGTTACCGATCAGGTAATTGGTGTGGGCTCCAGCGGCACAGCGGAGGCCAAGCTTAAATTCTGGGCGGCTTCTGTAGGCTTCGATCGTCGTAAAGCCAGCGTTTTCATCGGTATATATAATCATTCTCAGTATGGAACTACCTTTGGCTTCCATTTTGTATCCGATACAGGTGACGGACATTATCTGCATGTTACATGGGATAAGGAACAAGGCTGGGAGCAGGAACATAAGCTTTTCTGGTAGGAATAAGGGGAGATAGTAGAAAAAATGAAGAGATTTATTGGAGTCCTGGGGGCACTGCTTATGGCGGTGCTCATAGGATTTGGAATGTCATATACGGCCCCGCATAGGGTAATGGCGGATTTTTCCGAGGGAGAGCTAATGACTCTTCCGGAGGAGCAGGATATTGTAGTATGGATAGAGTATGAGATGTCCAGGCCTTATATTTACCTGGTGGATCCGGGGGGAAGACAGCTGGAGCCTGATGAATACGCAAAAGTATATGAGGAAGACGGCAGCATCTATATTTATCTGAAAAATGCGATGGCCGGTACATGGACACTGGGGTATGACAAGCTTGACAATGAAAAAATAGCTGTGAGCGTCAATCCCTGGTACCAGGAGGTAGAGGCAAAGTACATCACAATCGGAGACAGAGACGATTCCAATAGGCTGCAGTTAAGCTTTATGGCTGCATCGCCTGATGATATGGAGTACAGTTATTTTCTCTATATTATCCCGGAAAACGGGAATACCATTTCCGACAGAATATTAAAGGCACAGGGCACTGCTTTTACCAATGAGGAGTGCGAGGACAGTATAGATATGACAGGCTTGCCGGATGGAAAGTACACTGTGCTTTTCGAGGCTACACTGGGCTATAGCGGAGCTTTTACCGCTACTATGGTCATATCAGATGCTTTCGAAATCAGTGGTAATATTCCGGAGCTTGACCCCAAGGATATCGTCATCACCATAGACAGTGAAATCAACGAAATCAGAATCGAATGGGATAAGCTGGTTCAGGACAGAGATGAGTGGATTTTTGCCCTTTTTATAGGTGATGAAAAGGAGCCGTCATACTCCAGAACATTGAAAGCCGATCAGACCTGGGACGTGGTCACACCGGAAGGCGTTATGAGCGGAAAAGTGAGATTTGAGCTTACTCCCAGAAAAAACGGCGCTATCTTAGGCATGTACAAGAGAACATTTGATCTTAATGATGGTACATCGCTTAAGCTTCCTCCGGAAATATTCACAAATGAGCAGACATTTACGGTGGACTTTGATACCAACGGCAAGGATATGAATGTGCGTGTGCTGGTAAATAACAGTGAGTCTGTAACAGTTCTTAAGGGAAAGGACACTTTTTCGGTGGAACTGGAAAAGATGACCACGAATGAAATTGTGGTTTTCACTTCTACTGAGAGCAATGTTTTTTACAAGTATATTACGAAAATTACGGTAGATACCTTCCCACCGACTTTGACACTTTATGCGGTGACGCAGCAGTTCAAAACTACACTCAGCGAAATCACCATTAAGGGTAAGACCGAGGCTGGATGCGTAGTGGCGCTGAATGATAAGGCAGTGCTTACAGATGGGAACGGTAATTTTTCTGCGGTTGCGAAGCTTAATCCGGGTGACAATACGCTGACATTTATTGCAATTGACAGTGTGGGCAACAAGACTGTAAATTCCATAGTAGTAACCAGAGATAACGGCCTGGGCTCTGTCAACGGTGCCAATTCTGATTACGCCATAAAAAAGGGCGTAAAGGGGATCCTTGAGGCATACGGAGTGACCAAATTATCCAACGTGATTATAGGAATTATTGTAGGAGTAATCGCGGTTGCAGTGGCTCTTATATCCGCTCTTGTGGCAGGTAAAAAGGATAAACTGCCGGGGAAAATAAATAAGATGCTGGTGGGACTCTTTATCTATATAGGCGTTCTGGCAGCGGGGATATTTGTATATTCCATGATTCTGCAGCGGGGAGTGACCTCACAGATAACAGGCAGTAATCTGGTAAATGCAATTGACAGCATGTCCATAAGTAAGCTGGCTAATCTTATCAGACTTAAGAAGATATATGGAAATACCGGAATGGCTTGCGGCATTACGGCGATTGTTACTATTGTGCTTGCGGTTATAGATATCCTTGTACAGGTGATTTTAAAGAAAAAGAAAGGCGCATAAAATGTGGAGAGAGCTCAGCAGTGATGAATACCGGTATCTGTTACAAAACTCGGAAAAAAACAAAATGGTAGTCGGCATTTTCATAAGTGCTGTGCAGCTTTTGTTGACGGTAGTGCTGGTAGTAAACATCATAAACTCCATAAAGCCGGAGGGGAGAGTTTTCCTGCCCGGGCTCTTTATTCTGATTCTTGTGGTAATAGGTCTGCAGATATTAAGGACCAGGATTATCGTTGTAGGGAAAATCGATGCCTATGAAGGTATGGACACCGTGATAAATGATACAGCAGAGTATGTTAATCACGGTTCAGGCTCCTATGCGACCCGTGAGGCTGTGTACTACAAGGTTACTCTTGAGGGCAAGGAGACTACTATCAGTGTCTTCGGTTCAGAAGCGAAATATAAGCCTATGGACAGGGTGGTGGTAGTGCGTGAAAAGGGTGAAAAGAGAATCACACACGGCTACAAAATTATCCCTGAAATCAAATAAGCAAATAGTTTCATAAAAAAATGGCGGTCCCGAAAGGAATCGCCACTTTTTATGCCTGTCACAGGCGTTTTTCTGAAAATTAGTAAAGAGGGTACTTGTCAGTAAGCTTTTTAACGATAGCCTTTGCTTCTGCTGCATTGGCACCCTTGGAGTCGATAGCGATGGCGATAGCCTCTGCCACCTGATCCATATCCTCTGTATTGAAACCACGGGTAGTAACGGCAGCGGAGCCGAGACGGATAGCGGAAGCCTCGGACTGCTTAGCGGAGTCGCCGTGGATGGAGTTCTTGTTTACTGTGATGTTAAGCTCTTCTAAGAGGTCCTCAGCCTGCTGACCGAACATATCCTTGGACTTCTTAACATTAACAAGAAGAAGGTGATTGTCTGTGCCACCGGATACCAGCTCAAAGCCACGATTGGAGAGGCCTGTAGCGAGAGCCTTGGCATTTTCTACGATATTCTGAGCATATACCTTGAAGGAAGGATCGAGAGCTTCCTTGAAGCATACAGCCTTACCTGCGATAACGTGCATAAGAGGGCCGCCCTGAATACCCGGGAAAAGACGATTGTTGAATTTGTGCTCTGTAGCAAATTCAATGCTGGAGAGAACCATACCGCCACGAGGTCCGCGAAGAGTCTTGTGGGTAGTAGTGGTAACTACGTGTGCATAAGGAATAGGTGAAGGATGGCTGCCGCCTGCAACGAGACCTGCGATATGAGCCATATCTACCATGAGGTAAGCGCCTACTTCATCAGCGATTTCTCTAAAGCGCTTGAAATCGATAACACGAGGATATGCGGAAGCGCCTGCGATAATCATCTTAGGCTTGCACTCCTTGGCGATGCGAAGAACTTCGTCGTAATCGATATAGCCGTCATCTGTAGTACCGTAAGGCACGCAGTTGAAATATTTACCGGAAAAATTAACCTTGCAGCCGTGGGAAAGGTGGCCGCCGTCGTTGAGATTCATACCCATGTAGGTGTCGCCCGGCTCAAGAAGAGCGAAGAATACTGCCATATTTGCCTGAGCGCCGGAATGAGGCTGAACGTTGGCGTAGGTGCAGCCGTAAAGCTCCTTGGCACGCTCTATAGCCAGCTGCTCTACGATATCAACGTATTCGCAACCGCCGTAGTGACGCTTACCGGGATAGCCCTCAGCGTACTTGTTGGTAAGAACAGAGCCCATAGCTGCCATAACAGCCGGGCTTACGAAATTTTCAGATGCAATAAGCTCGATATGATCCTGCTGACGGCCAAGCTCTAAATCAATAGCCTTACATACTTCGGGATCTGCTTTTCTAACGGTTTCAAGATCAAACATAGTGTGCCCTTCTTTCTTTTCATTGGTCGCATAGTGTCATGCGCCATTTGAAATGGTATTACGCTTTAGTGTAGCACAGTATCCGCCGGAAATCGAGAAAAAATTGGGGAAGATTATAGATTTTTTCTTCTAAGTTTTATTTGTTTGTGTTATAATTAGCGCACGGGGAGGACGTAATATATGTATAAAAACACAGATATTCTGATGATTGGAATAGCAGGTGGTACGGGCTCGGGCAAGACCACCATTACTGAGAATATTAAGGAGCGCTTTGGGGATAATGTTACTGTCATTAATCATGACAATTATTACAAGGCCCACGATTCACTGACCTATGAGGAGAGAGCCAAGCTTAATTACGATCACCCAGCGTCACTGGACACAGACCTTATGATTGAGCATATTAAGCTTCTCAGAGAGGGCAGAAGTATTATTTGCCCGGTATATGATTTCGCTGTTCATAACCGCTCGAAGGAGACCCGGGAAATAGCACCTAACAGGGTTATGATAATCGAGGGAATTCTGATTTTTGAAAATAAGGAGCTTTGCGACCTTTTCGACATAAAGTTGTTCGTAGACACCGATGCGGACGTGAGAATTCTTCGCCGTATCAGCAGAGATGTTAAGGAGAGAGGGCGCGACCTGGATTCTGTTATAAGCCAGTATCTGACGACAGTAAAGCCTATGCATGAGCAATTCGTAGAGCCCTCCAAGAAAAATGCTGATATCATTATCCCGGAGGGCGGTCATAATGAGGTGGCAAATGACCTGATTATGCATAGAATAGAGATGCATCTGGCAGGCTCGGGAAA
>JAZUHR010000114.1:0-5012 GCA_045641825.1 Lachnospiraceae bacterium | reverse complement strand
GTGTAGTGATTTCCAGCTCTCCTCTGGCAGAAGGCTTTACCTTATCTGCCTCATCGGATACACCTGCCGGATAGAAGTAAAGACCTGTAACAGCGTAATTACTCTTGGGATTTGCAGGCTTTTCCTCGATGGAGATAGCCTTGCCTGCCCCATCAAACTCTACAACACCGAATCTCTCCGGGTCATTTACATAGTAGCCGAAAACAGACGCTCTGCCATTCTTTTCAGCGTTTTCAGCAGCGCCCCTAAGCATTTTGCCGAAGCCGTTTCCGTAGAAAATATTGTCGCCCAGCACCATGGCGCATGCGTCGTCGCCTATGAATTCGCGGCCAAGAATAAAGGCCTGAGCCAATCCATCCGGTGAAGGCTGCACCTTGTAGGAAAGATTTACACCGAAATCAGAGCCATCCTTTAATAGGCGCTCAAAATTCGGCAAATCCTGAGGTGTGGAGATAATCAGAATATCCTTGATGCCTGCCAGCATCAGTGTGGACAATGGATAAAAAACCATTGGCTTATCGTAGATTGGAAGTAACTGCTTTGAAGTTACCATTGTGAGCGGATAAAGTCTTGTACCTGCACCGCCTGCTAAAATTATTCCCTTCATTTTCTGCTCCTTACAAAAAACAATATTGGTTTTGCATTTTTCTAATAGCTGTCACTATGCTTAAGAAGAACAATAACCGTCTTAAAAAGAATCTTGATATCCAGCCAGAGGCTCCAGTTATCGATGTACTCTGTATCCAGTCTTACGATCTCCTCAAAGTCCTCGATGGCACTACGTCCGTTTACCTGCCACATACCTGTGATACCGGGTCTTATGGATATTCTTCTCCAGTGATTTCTGCCGTACTTGGCTACTTCATCCACGGTCGGAGGTCTGGTACCTACCAGACTCATATCGCCGATGAAAACATTGAAAAACTGAGGGAATTCATCCAGTGAAAGCTTACGGATAACCTTACCCACCTTGGTGATACGGGGGTCATCCTTCATCTTGAACATTACGCCGCCCTTAATCTCATTCTGAGCCATAAGCTCTGCTTTTCTGGCTTCGGCATCCACGTACATACTACGGAATTTGAGACACTTAAAGTGACGGCCGTTCTGTCCTACTCTTGTCTGCTTGAACAGGATAGGTCCCGGAGAAGACAGCTTTACCGCAATAGCTGTAGCCAGCATAATAGGTGATGTAAGAATGATAGCGAAGCCTGATGCCAGCACATCCACCACGCGCTTTACGAACTGATCCGTAACGTTAAAGGAAATGCTGTGGTAAGTAATAACCGGATAGGTGCCCATAGAGGAAACGTAACTGTTGGAAGAGCCGCCATCGTAGAGATCCACAATCAGCTTTACCGTAACGCCCATATCCACGCACATATCGATATATGTCTGGGATACATCTACATCTTCACCATGACGCTGCATGATATATACCTGGTCGATGTGATGATCACGGATGATATCCTCCAGATGCTCCAGGCAGCCTATATACTGCTTGGGGTTTTCCTTAAATCTGTGCTCGGATACCGATACATAACCGATGATATCCATCCAAAGATTTGTCTTATGAAGAAAGCCTCTGAACTTATCAAATCTCTCTGCCTTACCCACAAGCACAACACGTGGCGCTTTATTTCTGTAATAGTGCTTGTTTAATGGCTTATACCAGATGGGCTGAGTAAACATAATGAGCGCTACCGTAGCCAAAAAGCCCAGCACGAATTTTCTGTCCTCCAGAGGAATATCCGTAGCAAAAAAGAGGAGCAGAAAAGCATTCAAGGCTGCTATTACGTAGGACTCAAATATCTTTTTAAAATATCTGTCTCTGTAAAAGAACAGAGTGATGTTAAAAATGTAGGTAGCCTTCAGCACAAACATGAAGATGAAAATAAAGGCTGAGCCAACGGCAAACATAGGCATTACGCTGTAGGGCGATCCGAAAATCGAGCACAAGAGCATAAAGACAGCCAGGGTGCCTGTATTTATCAACACATCCACCATTATCTGATGCAAGTCTGTATTTGCATTTTTATTCGAATGATTCATTCTCAACTCTCCCATGAATTAAAGAATTTTGACACAGTTCTACTAAATGCGCAAATTTTCACGTATGCAAATAATAACATCCAGGCTCCAAAAAGTAAACGAATTTGTTAGATTTCATCAAAATATAAGAAAATGAGCCCTCGCTAATCCATTTCTTTATACATTTTTTATAACTGGTATGATAGAATAAGAATGAAAATTTATGCTTTCGGGAGGACCGCCAATGGCAACTCTGCTTTTTATCGATGACGATAAAGAAGTTCTTGTTTCAAACAAAAAATATTTTTCGGAAAAAGGCTTTAATATATTTGTTGCCTCTAATCCCTACGATGGTATCAACTTTGCGAAAAAAGTGCATCCGGATTGCATTCTTTTGGATGTCATGATGCCGGAATTAAACGGTATTGATGTATGCCGTGAAATCCGCAGCTTTTCATCAGTTCCCATTATTTTCGTTACCGGAAAAGGCGATGAAGAGGACAAAATACGGGGCCTGGTAACCGGGGCCGACGACTATATAGTAAAGCCCTACTCCCTTCGTGAGATGGAGGCCCGCATAAACGTCCAAATCAAGCGAACCAAGCAGATCAAGGCCACTCTTCAGGCCAACAAAAACGTGCTGGTCTTCAAGGACTTAAAGATCGATAAGGTAGAGCACAAGGCCTATTTCAAGGGCGAAGACCTGTGCCTGGCCAATAAGGAATACATGGTTCTCCTCCACCTGGCCAGCCACCCGAATGAAGAGGTCTCTTTCGCAGACCTGGGCCTGGCCCTCTTCGGTGCCCCTGCCGACACGGACCGCCGCTCTGTCATGGTAAATGTTTCCCGCCTTCGTAAAAAAATGGCCATCGACCCTGAGCTGGAGGACATGATTGAGACCGTCTGGTCCAAAGGCTACAAATTCATAAGCCGCTAACCCCAAAGGACTGCCCCGGCAGTCCTTTTTTGCTCTCGCTACACTCGTTGGGCACTTCTAGGTCAACGCGTGCTCTCGGCACCGACCACAACAATATTTACGTATCTAAATCCCCGGCTCTTGGGCAGATAAACCATCGAAAAAAGTGATATTCACCTAACTATTTCTAAGACACGGTGCTACTACAAGGGGCACAAGACTCGCTGCGCGCAGTAAACTCACATTACTTCCAATATGTGATGCGCTTCGCTCAAACAGTTGTGCCCCTTTTTCTATATTTACGCTACTAGCACCTTAGTCAAGAAATAGTAAAGGCTTTATCAAATTTTTTCTCACGGTTTGTCTGCCCCGCGAGCCTTATTTTTATGGCTATATAGTCGTGCCCGGTGCCGAGAGCCCCCGTCGACCGTGAAGGACGTCGACTTCGTTCCGCTAACGCTGTTTGCAGCGGAGCGACGTAAAGTGATTCTCGGGGTCAGGCATAGACGCTCGGAAGCCAATACACGACTTCAATGCATAAAAATATCGGCTTCGTGGCCGATAACGACCTGATAAAAAATTTGAGCAAGCTTTTACAAATCCAAGATAAAGGGGCCGTACGAGTTAGAGGGCAGGCCCAACCTGTTTGAGCCTCGGCTAGTAGGAGTCAATATAGTTGGCGCCGAGGCGAGTCTTGGGCCGCTAACGAGAAGGCCCATTATCTTAGGATTTGTTAGCGAAGCGAACTTTTTTAGAGGGTTGTTATCGGTTTGGAGCCGATTTTAAATATAAGATACTGTGTATTTGATTACGAGTGGCTGTGTCGGACTTCTAAAATGATTTTTCTAGTGGAGCGAGGGATTAAAAACGGGACTGCATGCGGTCCCGTGGGTGTTAAAGGATTTTTTCGTCGATGAGTTCTAATATTTCCTTCTTGGTGTCTTTTTCGGCCGGGCGGTAGAGAGCATACATTTCGGGTACGCCGGCGGAAATCTTTAAGCACTGGGCTCCCAGCTCCGGTGCATAAGCCTCTTTCTTGCTCATAAGACGGGCAAGGAACATAGAGGCGATGGTATGATGCAGTCTGTCTATGCCGGTAATGGGCATGAAGCCCACTTCCTCTTCGTTGGTTCGATAAAGCATCAGCATGCAACGAAGCTTTACAGGTTCAGTGGAAAAATTTCCCTGGTAGGGTACCAGGAACTTATCCTTCTGCTCATTGATGTAGATAAGCTCCGAAAGATCGTAACCGTTGTCCAAAGCCGCATCTCTGCAGAGTTTCTGGAAAGGAAAAGCAGGGCAAGCATATACGCCGTCTTCTCTTACCTCTACCATGGCCAGGTCGTCTGCCATGAGACGATAACCTTTTTCAAGGAAATGGGCGGTAGTGGTGGATTTTCCCGCACCGCTGGCACCACTGATTATGACTGCACCATTCTCATTGGCTACGCAGGAGCAATGGATACCTATGACTCCGCGCTGATAGAAAAGGATACTTATGCCCCAGCCTGTCAGGTAGGCATTGACCGAAGAAATATTTTTAGGATCCTTGATCTCGTAAAGAATAGTATCTCCGTTGGTAATGTACATATACATGGTGTAATTGCCGAAATGGGCCTCCGGAGATTTAATTTCCGAAAAGCACTCCTTCTCACGTCTGGTGGAATCCGGCACCTTACCCTCTTTTATCGTTATCTCCTGGGGCATAGCCATTTCTTCTTCTGTCTGCGGCAGAAGCTGACGCAGTTCCCAATCCGATTGAACTCTTTTTCCGTAAAATTTGTAGTAGTACATATTCTCTCCTTTTTTGAGCAAAGTGAAAAATGGAGAACCACGAAGGAGTTTGAAAAGATAGGCCTTCTTCCTTTTGCAAATACCCCAAAATACGCGTTCATATAAAAGTATATCTTTTTTCGGCAATTTTTTCAAGTATGGCTCTTTTTAATGTTACTGTCAAGTAATCGTTGGCAAATCCTCTCATACAGTCTAAACAAAGTAACGCTTCCGTGATTTTCCTCCGCAAGCGCAGTATATTTAACGCTTCTTTTAGGTCAAATACTATTAC
>JAZUHR010000113.1:0-5238 GCA_045641825.1 Lachnospiraceae bacterium | reverse complement strand
GACTTCTCCTTTTCGGACCAGACCCATACTTTTAATCTGAGAGTAACCACAGAGGAGGATCGTGGCAAGGGCCTGGTACGCGAGCAGGATTACAAGGATATAGATGGCATTATGACTAATGTGCCGGGAATAGCGCTGTCCACCTTCTATGCGGATTGCGTGCCCCTCTATTTTTTGGACCCTGTGAAAAAAGTAATTGCGCTTTCTCATTCCGGCTGGAAGGGAACTGTAGGAAAAATCGGGGCTCGCACAGTGGAGAAAATGCAGGAAGTGTATGGCTGCCGGCCATCCGATATTCTCTGCGGTATCGCTCCCTCTATTTGCGTGGATTGCTATGAGGTTAGCAGAGATGTCGCTCTAAAATTCATAGAGGCCTTTGAAATAAAAGAAATACCCGCGTTTTCCCAAATGGGTGACAGGGAGGCTATTCTATACCAAAAATCAGAGGAAAAATATCAGCTGAATTTGTGGAAGGCCTGTGAGGAGACTTTGTTGGCCGCCGGAATCAGAAAAGAAAATATAAGTATTACAAATGTTTGTACCTGTTGTAACCCGGACCTGCTTTTTTCTCATAGGAAAAGTATGGGGAAGAGAGGCAATCTGGGTGCATTCATGATGCTAAAGGCGTAATAGCGAGGTAAGAAGGAGGCAAAAGGTGATACAGGATATTTTTCCACATAAGCTTAATAACAGTTTTGTAGTAGGAGCAAGCATAGAGAATAATGACAGATTAATTGTTTTTTCCGGGAAAAATGTGTTGATCCGGGAAGGGGACGGGGTGGAATTTCCTGATTTCTCGGATCTTTCAGAATTTTATGAAGCAGATGAATGCACTTATCTTTTCGCGGTGGATGATGAAAAGTATTTCATGGTTGAAGATAAGGGAATAGAAGTCAAGGGCCTCAAAATGGCTGAATTTCAGACTATTCGAGGAAAGGGATACGAACCTCTTTACCGGGTATTCGCACTGTATACCGCCAAGCACTTGGCAGATTGGTACAGGGATAATAAGTACTGTGGGCGATGCGGCAAGTTTATGAAGCATAGTGATAAGGAACGCTGCATGGTGTGCGACTGTGGTTATCACTCTTATCCACGAATAATGCCGGCTGTTATAGTAGGAGTGACCAATGGAGATAAGCTACTGCTCACCAAATACAGGAGTGGCTACAAGCACAACGCTTTGGTAGCAGGATTTACGGAAATTGGAGAGACTGCTGAGGAAACTGTAGCCAGAGAAGTGATGGAAGAGACCGGCATCAGGGTAAAAAACATCCGCTACTACAAATCACAGCCCTGGGGGAGCGCCAATGACTTGCTCCTGGGTTACTTCTGTGACGTGGATGGTGACGACACAATAAGGCTGGATGATAACGAACTGAAATACGCTGACTGGGTAGAAAGAAAGGCCATCGAGCTTCAGCCCGACAGCCTGTCATTAACCAATGAGATGATGAAAAAATTTAAAAATGGACTGATTTGAAGATAAACTAATTTAAAGATGGACTAACTTAATACTTTTCCTAAAATTCTGAATGCCTCCGGGTCTGTAACAGACATGGGGGCATATTTTTTGTTCAGAGAAATAAGAGCTGTTCCCTTGTTGGTATTACGGAATTTCTTGCAGTAGGCATTGCCGTTAAGCAGGAAGATGCCTATTTCCCCGTTATTTAAGGTGCTCTGAGACTTCACCCATACTATCTGACCATCCTCGTAATGAGGAAGCATACTGTCACCTGAAATGCGGACACCAAAGCTGCTGCCTGCAGGTACTGACCCATCGGGGCAGATCTCCTCGTAGGTGGATTCCTCCAGAAAATTACCGCTACCTGCAGATACCGGCATATCATAAAGACGTATGAAACCTGATGACCCAGTAATATCAGTGATGGGAGAGGACTGAGTGGTAAGCTTTCTGTATTGTTCATCCTTAAGTAAGAGGCTTATATATTCCATTACCTTTTCCTTGCCTGAAGCATTGAGCTCGGAGAGGGGATTGTAAGGATTGGTGCCCCAAAGCTCTTCATATATATCCTGAATTTCAAATATCTCGCACAGGGTGAAAAAAGCAGGAAGGGGCGGATAAGAAACACCGCTCTCCCAGGCGGAGATGGCCTTGTGCTTGATATCAATACCTCTTTCATTGAGACGCTGGCAGAGATCCATGAGAGTCCACTTTCTGGCTTTTCTGTGGGTGGAAATAATGCTGGCAATTGAGTTCATAATGCTTCCTTTCAATCCATAAATTCAGTAACATGCCCGCGCATCCAAAGCGGGAAATGTGTTCTTTGACAAATATAATTCTTTCTTTCCTCTATGGCAATGGAATCGAAGTATTTTTTCCAAAGTGTAATAAAATAATCTTTGGATTCTTCTGTGCCGGAAAGAGAGAGCATTTCCTCCTCCGTCAAATCCTGCAAATAGTAAGGGGAATCTACAGGGTGTACTGCTGCAATTCCCCGGGTATCATCGACAATAACCCAGTATTCTGAGGGCATGCGGTCAGCAAAGTGGTCAGCTACATACATAATAACATCGGAGCGAGGTGAAAAATGAGCCAGATAAAGCCGGCCGTCCACTGAGGTAAAACGAATAAATTCTCTGGACAGATGGGCTTCATTCAGCACCCTGCGTTTAATTTCCATAAGGCGGGACACGATAGGGTCTTGTAGCATATCGGTAATAACAGCACCGAAGTGGAAGCCGTGAATCAGAAAACGATAAATAAGGTCAGCCTTGTCTTCGCAGTCGGAACAGGTAGCATAATAAATCCAGATATAGGCCTCGGTACTGATTTTCTGACGAACTGCCGAGACAACTTCATCGTAGGCGGTCCTGTCGGCATCCACATGGATATAATCGCAGAAAAGCTCCGGCTGTAATACAGGCTCCAGGCTAAGCTTAACATTGGAATGCCCCAGATGGCTGCGAAAGGCTCTGTATGCGGCTGTAAGAATACTGACGAAATCGTCATGGCAGGTAAAAACAGTCAAAACACCGCTCCTTGAATAAAAAAGTAAAGTCATGAAATAAAAACTACGTAACGATTGTGAGAAAACCGGGCAACGATTGTGGAAAGCTGGGTAACGATTGTGAAAAACTATGCTCCGATGAAGTTGAATATGGACATCTGCTCGTATTGCTCATTGGAATGGGCTATCTTCCAGTTGTCCTTGTATTCGTCGGATGTCAACTGGTTAAAAATGTATTTTTCCTCAATAGGTGTATGAAACATCATCTGGCCGTTGCAGGTGATAAAGTAGTGAGCTCTCTTAAGTACAACACCGATTTTCTTTAGGGAGGTGTAATCCAGGTGTCCGTAACGACGGGCATTTACTATGCGCTCAGCCGACTTGGGGCCGATGCCGGGAACACGAAGAAGAACATCATAGGGAGCCTTCTCCACTTCTATCGGGAAGTCTCCCAGGTGGCGAAGGGCCCAATCACATTTGGGATCAATCTCTTCCCGGAAATTTGGGCGCTCCTTAGTCAAAAGTTCGCCGGCCTGAAAGCCATACTGACGCATAAGAAAATCAGCCTGATACAGGCGGTGCTCCCGTAAAAGCGGGACCGGTGCATCCTTGTCCGGAAGGGCAGCATCCTCATTGATGGGGATATAGGCCGAAAAAAAGACTCTGCGAAGATCATAAGTGGTATAAAGAGCCTGTGTGGTATGGATAAGAGAGTAGTCGGTCTCATCACCGGCTCCGATAATCATCTGTGTGCTCTGACCGGCAGGGGCAAAGGCACGGGTGAGCCGGTCGGCCCTGGATAATACAGCATCACGACCGGGCAGTACCAGACCCAGAGAAGCTGCGGGAAAAGCAGACTCAGATGAAGGAAGCGTAGGAGAGGGCGTGGCCGGAAGCATTTTAATGGTATTTTTATCGTCAAGCTTCTTGGGACGGAAAATGCTGTTTGGCAGATAATTGTTACCGTGGGAACGCTCAAACAGGGCATTTTTCCCTGTGGCCAGTCTGTGCTCTGATATGGTGGAGGTAATCTTGCTCATGGGATTCAGAATGGTCTGAAAGGTCTTATTCGGGGCAAGCTTCTTAAGAGCTTCCACGGTGGGGAGCTCTAAATTAACGCTGATACGATCGGCAAGATAGCCCGCAACTGCCAGCAAATCATCCGGTGCACCGGGGATGGTCTTCACATGAATATAACCGTTAAAGTGATACTTGGTACGAAGCAGAAGAAGAGTATCGCACATAAGCTGCATGGTAAAGGCAGGCGAATTAATGACACCGGAACTCAGGAAAAGGCCCTCTATGTAATTCCTCTTGTAAAACTCTATAACCAGCTGGCAAAGCTCGTCAGGCTCAAACTGAGCCCTGGGCAGATCATTGGAGGCACGATTAATACAGTACTTGCAGTCATAGACGCAGTGATTGGTCATAAGGATTTTAAGAAGAGAAATACACCTGCCGTCGGCGGAAAAACTATGGCAAATGCCGCAGGCATGGGAGCTTCCCAGCTTCCCGCTCTCTCCCCTGCGGTCCACACCGCTACTGGTGCAGGCTACGTCGTATTTGGCGGCATCGGCGAGAATATGCAGTTTTTCAAGGGTCTTCTCAGATATGGCAGAAGAAGTAGTAACCAATTCCATATATAATCCTGTATTCTTTGTATAGTTACCGGCTGTCACCGGCAGGAGGCTGTATATAATAATCTATGAAATTATTTTACGATTATTTGTCTGACATGTCAATAAAAATCCAAAAATAATGGACTGAAAGCGTAAAAAAAGGATTTCGGAAAGCAGGATTTCCGAAATCCGTAGCTGGCGGTATTTTGTAACCAGGCACTTTGCCACTAGGCAATTCTCAGATCTTCAAGTTGTCTGTATAAGCCGCATATGTTATTTCTTTACGGCCTTCGTCTATAATTACCTGTATCTGCTCCTTGACCGCTGGCTTCTTCAAAAGCTCTGTAATATCTGCGGAATACCTGGTACCGGCGCATTCGGCGAATTCGTCGATAAGCGCATCCAGCGATTTTCCGCGGGTATATGGACGACCGATTATATCCGTGGCGGCGTCGATACTGTCGGCTATGCTTAGGATGTCCACAAAGGGACGGTTTATGGTGTGAGGCCTCAGAGGATATCCGCCTTTTCCATTATGCCAGGTATGATGTAAAACGGCGCAATCCCTGATACAGGTTAGCTCCGGAGTATCATGATCGGTAATAGGGAAAAATTTTTCAAAATCCTCGGAGTGACATTTTATCATT
>JAZUHR010000112.1:0-12894 GCA_045641825.1 Lachnospiraceae bacterium | reverse complement strand
TGAAACCACCTCCTTGGCTCACAGAACGACATGGCTACGATCCGACTTGGTGTGCCGCTTACCATGTGATGAATCCTGTCAGCATATACACCTGCTGCATTAATGACGATTTTAGCCTCCACGTCACCCTGAGAAGTAGCGACTGTGAAGCCCTTTTCATTTTTCTTTATATCTGTAACTTCAGAGTCAAACTTAAATTCAACACCGTTCTGTACGGCATTTTCAGCCAAAGCCAGAGTCAGACCGAAAGGACATACAATGCCGCCTGTCGGTGCATAAAGCGCTGCCACTACCTGTTCGGAAAGATTGGGCTCCATGGCACGTGCTTCATCGCCGGTAATTATACGAAGGCCTTCAACTCCGTTTTTACGACCGTTTTCCAGAAGTTCCTCCAGGGTTCCCATACCCTCTTTTTCCCAACAGATAACGAGAGACCCGTTTCTCTTGAAAGGAAAGTCCAGATCAAGTGCCAACTGCCCCATACGGCGGTTACCTTCAGCATTAAGCCGGGCCTTCAGCGTACCCGGTTCAGCGTCAAAACCTGCATGAACGATACCGCTGTTGGCCTTGGATGTACCCTCACACACATCCAGTGCTCTCTCTACCACCACCGTTTTCAGATTGTAACGTGACAGTTCTCTGGCGATACTCGCCCCTGTTACACCTGCTCCGATGATACATACATCAAACATAGTTTTTCTCCTTTTCCTCCCTCTTTGCATAATTCCCAGTAAAAAGAGGGCATTTTCTCCCTTCAATTATAATTCTTGGAGACCTTTTCAGTCAAGGAAACGAAATATTACCAAAGTGTATCTTTTTCGGAAATTACAGGGCTGTTTGGAAACTCAAAAAATAGTCAGAAAATCTTTTAATTTTTCTTTATAAAGCCTTTATAATTGTTTCGATGGTGTTAATTGAAGTAGTCAATTTACCATGTTATAGTGATACAGACGAAAATTCTCTTTTTGTCTATATGAAAATTGCGGGGGCAACACCAAAGTGTATTTTGTTTTATTAGGCATTTACATATTGATGATTATAATGATCGCCGGACTGGCATTAAGGTCGCGTCTCTCCAAGAACCAGTTGAACAAATCTATATTTGCCCTGCTGGTCAATGGAGATTTGACTTTCCTTACAGCAGCCGTCGGTCTGTTTTCCACGCATGAGCTCCTGTCCACCCTCTTCTTAGGCTTCTTTTCCAACAGCGTCACCTTCGTATTGGTTTCAGTATTAAGCTTTACATTGGATTATACCGGACGCACCAAATATCGCCGTTCGCTCGTAATACCTCTATTTGCCTTAGCAGGACTGGAAGGCTTAAATTTCATTGCAAATGTTCATTTTCACCATATCTTCACCTTGACCCATTATACCTTCTTTGATGGTGATACAATACATATTATAGGTGAATCCAGTCCATTCTATATTGGTCACATTGTTTTCTGCTATCTGATAGTAACCATCGTTTTTATAATGCTCATAAGAAAAATGCATCAGGCTCCCAGCTTGTACAAGAGGCGTTATTCGGGAATTATTGTTGTTTTCCTGGTGGTGCTTGTGCTGGACGCACTGGGAATCGTCACTGAGGTTCTTTCAGGTATCGCTCCTCTTTTCTACGGAATGATGGCCATCAGCATTTATGAATATGCCATTGTATTTGCTCCAAAAAGACTGTCGGCAGGTCTCTTGTCCGAGACCATCAGAGATTTGGAAGCAGGCATGCTTATCTATGATTTGGACCGCCGACTTATCTATGCCAATGACATCGCTGAGTCTACTTTTTCCTATCGTCTCTTTGGCGATATCAAGTTAAATGAATTTGGTGATTTCTGGCTGAGCGACAGAGATCCTGAGCAAATAGAGGATTCCACCTGGACCCAGGATACAGAAGATGGCGATATGCATTTCGAGGTATCCTATAAGCGAATTTTCGATGATAATAATAAGTTCATCGGCTTCTGCTTCTCCATCCTCAATCGTACTGTTTCCGTAAATAACTTCGTTTCCGAAAAATATAAGGCTACTCACGATGAACTGACAGGCCTCTATAACAGCAACGGTTTCTACGAGCAGGTTCGTCTGCTGCTGGAGAAAACCCCTGACGTTCCCCGTGTAATTGCTGTTTCCAATATCAAGGACTTCAAGCTTCTAAACGATCTCTTCGGCGAAGAGCGTGGCGATAAGGTGCTTCGTCGTATCGGTAATGTTATGAGCCAGCGTTGTATAGACAGTGACTCTATCCCTGCCCGACTCAGCTCCGACCGTTTCGCCATCTGTATGCGTAAGGATCGTTATTCCGATGACCTCTTTTCCGAGCTTCCCCAGCAGGTAATACAGCTGGAGGAAAATCGTCTCTACAAGGTCGTTTGTCACATCGGTGTGTATGAAATCACAGAGCCGGACATCGCCGTTTCCACCATGTGTGACCGCGCCCTGCTGGCTGTAAATACCTTGAAAAACAGTTATACTACCCTGATTGCCCACTACGATTCCTCCCTTCGTGACAAGATCGTAAGAGAGCAGCAAATCATCGGTTCATTGCAGGAAGCCCTTAAAAATGGGGAATTCCAGATATACATACAGCCACAGATTCAGGCAAATGACCTGACATGTAAGGGCGGCGAGGCTCTGGTGCGCTGGATGAAGCCTACAGGCATGATTCCACCCGGCGATTTCATTCCGGTATTTGAACGCACGGGACTCATTACCACTCTGGATAAATATGTTTGGGAGCTGGCATGCGAAAAGCTGCGTCAATGGAAGAGCCTGGGACTCAATGACTACTATATTTCAGTCAATATCTCGCCCCGTGACTTCTACTATATCGACATTTATGCCACCTTCACGTCACTGGTGGAAAAGTATCGTATCAGCCCTTCCAATCTCCACCTGGAGATTACCGAAACTGTTATTATGAATGACGTAAACAAGCAGGTCGCCCTCTTAAATGCCCTGCGAGCTTATGGCTTCCACGTAGAGATGGATGACTTCGGAAGCGGATATTCTTCACTTAACATGCTGAAAAACATCACTGTAGATGTTCTGAAAATCGATATGGGCTTCCTGGGAGAAACCGCCGAGCAAAGCATCGAACGTAGCCGTAACATTCTTAAGATGATTGTATCCCTCTCCAAGGATCTGAAAATGGAGATTGTTTCTGAAGGTGTCGAAACTCAGGATGAGGTAGATTTCCTGAAGTCCATCGGAGTCGACGTCTTCCAGGGCTATTTCTTCGCCAAGCCTATGCCTATCGGCCAATTCGAAGACCAATATGTCCCGATATGACGAAATAAAACAAGGTAAATAATATAGGACGGTGTGCGAATTTATTCGCTGACACCGTCCTATTTATTTACCGCCTAAAACGCACCGAGATGAAGCCATTTGCGCAGCAAAGGGCGAAAATCGAGGTGAGTTTTAGCATGGCGAGAGCGTAGCGTAGCCATGCGTGTTTTATTTCGTACACCACTTCTATTTCATCACCGCCTAAAACGCACCGAGATGAAGCCATTTGCGCAGCAAAGGGCGAGAATCGAGGTGGGTTTTAGCATGGCTACAGCCTCAGTCGTCCTTCCAGCCCGTCGTAATCGATGGTGCGAACCGTGCCATCCATAAGCACAATAGTCACCTTTCCGAAGCCACCGTTCTCGGCTTCATCTTCATACTCAATTTTCCTGATAGGGAAAATCTCGTCTTCCGTGAACTCTCCTCCCGTGCTGTCGGTAATCACCTGAGAAATCAGCATTTCCGGCTCATCGTAGTGGAGATAGTTGGTGGCCTTGTAGTGAGCCACGGGGATAATGGATTTTACGGAGTCAGGGTTGGTCCCCTCCGAATGCTTTATGGCGATATCCGAAAAGCCGGTGTATATAGTATATGCCATGGCACGAGGCGCCCCCAGGGAATCCGTACCGTACATAACTACTGCCTTTGCCAGACCACCCTCGAATTCCTTCGTAAGTTCCTCTATACGAGTGCCGTTATCCGGGAAGCCGTATGCCCCCAGCCAAAGTTCCACAGGCTTTTTGAAAAAGCGGGTTCTGTCGGCCCTGATGATGCCTTTTTTCACAGGGAAGTCGGCTATCATCATGCCCTGAATCCAGTGGTATTCCGCATCTGTATGATAGTCAAAATACTGGCGCCTGTAGAGAACGCCGTCTTTTTCACCGCCCCAATAAGTCACATTGGGGTAGGTAATTCTTTCCTCTCCTTCCGCCTTATGAATATACATCTGGCTCTCAGGCACCGCTTCCCAAGGGAACTTACTGTTGAAGCAAAGTTTGTTGTAATTCATCATGCCGTGGAGGTCGTTTCTGTTTTTCACGATTTTTCCCGTGCGGAAAACTGTTTCACCGGTGGCACGAAAATTGGTTGCTGCTATACCCGGCCCCTCAACCACTGTAGTCACAGGAGTGTCACCCTTTTCCCAGTTGCCGTTATCCTCCTTTTCAGTCCAAAAAGGATGGTCTGCCGGCAGCGACAGGCAAAGAAAAGCCTTGCCCAGCCAGAAGGGCGATTCCGCACAGGAATACCCCTGCACCTGCGGGCCAAACTCTGAGTAAAATCCCATGGTAGGGATGCCGTACTCATTTAAAAAATCCGGGCGACCCAAAAACTGCAAAAGGGAACCTGATGCGATTCTTCTCATATAGCCGGCATGGTCTGCGCGTTTTCTCAGCAACTGGTTGGCTCCAAATGCCGAAGTGCTTGCAAAGCGGTAAATCATGCTTCTGCCCCACATATTGGTAAAGCCGTCCCGGTCAAAAAATGCCGGATAGGTCTTCATAAGTTCATTGGAATTACGCTCAAAAAGTGCCGCCAGCACAGGCTCGTTTTCATAGCCATAATGCACATTCCAAATGGCGGTATAGACATTAAAGGCCCAGACCGAATAGTAGTCAAAAGCATGGCCGTCTCTGTACCAGCCGTCCCCGGCATAATAATTGGCTATAGCGGCCGCGTGCTCACGCATAATCTGCCTGTCTATTTCATAACCCTTTGAATGCAGGAAAGCCAGGTCCAGCATGTTGAAAAGGCGCCAGTTCTGAGGCACTGTAGGGCCTTCTCCGAAGCTTCTTATAAAGGCCGCAATCATGTCCTGTTCTTCCCGGGTATAGCTATCCCAGATTTCCTTCTCAGTATCCCACAGGCAAATGACCAGAGCACAGCTTTCCACCGTCTGCTGAAAGCAGCTGAAGGGGTTGTAGTCGTTTCTGAGTTCATGAAGTGTCTCAATATTTCCTACAAAAAGAGGGTCTCCGGGGTCAACAGTATGAAGTACGTGAGCCCTATAATAATCTCTTATGTTGATACCGTTAATCACCGTATTTTTTCGCTCTCTGATAAGGGGCGCTGCCAGGAAAAAGGATCTGGCCAGACCTTCAAAGTACTCGGCTTTCACGCCGCAAAGGTCGTTTTCACCGTGAGGATAGGTAATATTCGTCTCTGTTCTCGGCATAACCACCGGATTATCAAAAGACTTAATATTCTGAAAAACGCCTGTCAGCATATACTCACAGGCGTCCAGCCACGACTCACGATTGAGCCCTGTGTATGGACTCAATTCGTAGTCACGGTGTTTAGGTTCAAATTTTCTTACTGAAGCTTCTCTGCTATTTTCGCTGCCCATTCTGCTGCCTCTCCATCTGCATACTTGCCAGGTACCCAGCCCATTTTTACAGTGTCATTATTGAATCTTGGAATCAAATGAATGTGCAGGTGGAATACTGTCTGTCCCGCAGCCTCTCCGTTATTCTGAAGGACATTCAGACCGTCGCAGCCCGTCACTTCTTTGATGGCAGCCGCTATCCGAGGCACAACCGAGAAAACCTTGCCGGCCGTCTCTTCGTCCATCTCGAAGATATTTGCCACATGCTTTTTGGCCAGCAGTATGCAATGTCCCTTTGCAGCCGGTGATATGTCCATAATCACCTTTACATCGTCATTTTCAAATACTGTTGCAGAGGGAATGTCTCCCTTAACGATCTTACAAAAAATACAGTTGTCCATAAGTACCTCCGTGAAAAAGATTAACTTAATTTTACTAATATTGCGCCAAAAAGTCCACAGGCTATCTTTAGATTAGCAGGATTTTATACACTTTTTCTTTTTTGCAAAGCCTACATATGCTATGATAGATTCAAGATTATATGGCGTGAAGCCGGGGCAGTCACCTTAAGTGTCAGGGTGCGACTGCAAAGAAAGGAATTCAATGAAAATAGGTATTATCGGTGCTATGGAATCAGAAGTAGCACAGCTTAAAGCAGTAATGGAGAATGTAGAAATCAAGAACCTGTCCCGCATGGAGTTTTATGAAGGGCAGCTTTTAGGCAAGGATGTAGTAGTGGTCCGCTCCGGCGTAGGCAAGGTAAACGCTGCCTGCTGTACAGAGGTACTGGCAGCTGTTTTCAAAGTGGACTGTATCATAAATACAGGTATTGCAGGGTCATTAAATGCCAAGATAGATATTGGCGATATCGTACTTTGTACAGATGCCCTGCAGCACGATATGGAGGCAGTGGCCTTCGGCTATGCTCCGGGTGTCATCCCCCAGATGAAGTGCAGTACCTTTGTCGCCGATGAAAAAATGCGCGCTCTGGCCAAGTCTCTTTGCCGCTCGGAATGCCCGGACATCAATGTGCACGAGGGCCGCGTGGTAACAGGCGACCAGTTCATCGCTTCCCGTGAGAAAAAAGACTTCCTGGTATCAGAATTTTCCGGTATGTGCTGTGAAATGGAGGGCGCTGCTATCGCTCATGCAGCCTACCTGAATGATCTTCCCTTCCTTATCATCCGCGCCATTTCCGACAAGGCTGATGATTCCGCCCATGTAGACTACCCTACTTTCGAGAAAAAGGCCATAGAGCACTGTGTGGCTCTTACCAAGGCTCTGGTAAAGAATCTGTAATAGGATCAAAAATATAAAACTATGGGATAATACGCCCATAGTTTTTTGTTGCCTCTTTTACCGCCTAGCGGAGCCAGTATGTACGTTCTGGGCGGTATTTTCCGCCCCGGGCATAAAAATAGTGCCTCAACACTGCTTAAATACGCCATCCAAGCTATGTCGAGGCACTCATTGCCCTTTATATCTTTGTAAATCTGAATATCTGGTCGAACTGTCTGACAGCCTTGAAGTCGCCCTTGGTGCTCATAGCGCCGGTCATAAAGGCACCCTGGAAGGTGGTGCGGCCCATCACGATGCGGTTCACTATCTCGCGGGTGGTGGTGGCCACAACATCGGGGCTTTCCAGATCTCCGTAGAAAACATGAAGATGACCGTTTTGAACTTCAATTGCCAAGTTCTTCTCGGTATCTGTCATCTTGATCAGGAAGGACACATTGACATCCATACCTGCGATAAAGTTTTCTTTAAAGTTCTTAATGAATTCCTGGCCGCTCTCACCATTTCCCATAAGTCCCTTGAAAAGCTCGGACAGTTCTTCGATGTCCTCACGCTGCTTTTTTACAAAGGTATCATTGGAAACGTACCTGGACAGCTGCTCACTTTCCTGAGGTGTGAGTTGCATGGAAGCTGGCTCCACACGGGTCTGAAGAAGGGCCTTGGTACTGGTAGGGAAGGTCTTGGGCTCCTGCTTGATCGTGCGGTACAGGTCCTCTGCACGCTTTTCAATAATCTTGGCATAGTCGGGATTGGTCTCAAATTCAGTCTGGTCAGCCACATAAGCAGTAATTCCGGGACAAAGAAGACCTCCTAAAATCTCCCAGGAGCGGTTCAGGTAAGTCTCGGCCTCACGCTCACCATAAGCACCTGCTATAGACACAGGCATCATATATGTGGTTGAAATTTTTTTCTTATCGCCGTAGAGCCAGCAAGCGTCCAGAAAGGTCTGCAGGAGGCCGCCGATACCGTACCACTCCACTGATGCTGCCAGAATAATACCGTCCGCATCCTTTATGCTACTGGCCAGCGTCGCTATCTCGTGCTTGCTCTCGTATAGGTTGTACCTGCTCACCTGCACACGGAGTTCTTCCAAAACCTCCGTGATTTTCTGCAGAACGTAGAGGGTAGAATCCTCTATAAGCCCTCTGCCACCGTAATATATATTTATCTTCATCTTCTATCCTTTCTGTCTGCAAAAGTCACGAAAGCTCTGCATCCCCTTCAAAAACAGTAAGAATTGTCCCAATAACTGCTCCGGCCAGAAGTCCCGCCAGGTGGGCCACGTTATCCACCCCCTGAGTGGAAAATCCGGAGTACACGGTAAGGCCTATAAATATCAGCATTTGCCGCATGGTAATGCCTCTGCCCTGTCTGGTCAGTACCAGTGAAAAAACTGCGCCGAATACGCCGAAAATAGCTCCACTGGCCCCTACTCCCACAGCCATATTTGTATTATACATAATACTTCCTAAGCCCGCAAGAACTCCGGATAAAATATAGACTGCAAAAAAGCGGATGTGGCCGATACTTCTCTCCAGGTAATTACCCATAAAATAGAGAATCAGCATATTATTGGCCAGGTGACTGATCCCCGCATGAAGAAACATGTATGTTACCAGTCTCCAGGGCTCTCCTGCGCCTATATAGGGCCTGTAGAGAGCTCCGAAATCAAGCAGGGTAGAAACAGCTATCTCGTCGCTTCGTCCTATCTGAAAGCCAAAAAACGCCGTCACGATGAACATGACGACGTTTATGACAATAATTATTATATTTATTGATTTTTTTACCGGCTTAAACAAGCCCTCGAATTCGTTGATGTCCATAAGAAAACTATAGCTTTCTTATGTCCGCAAGTCAAGTATTACTGTGGGTTTTCAGAGCCCTGCAGGCTATTTCCCAGGCCTACGATGGTGCTTACATTATCACTGCCCATGTATGTGGAAGGGAGCTTGCCATCCCACTGCTGGATGTAGTAGTACTCGATAAGTTCCTTGGTAAGTGTTTCAGCGATAGCCTTGTTCTTTGCGGATTCCTTCTGACCTGCGTATTCAGCAGCATCTGCCTGAATCTTTGTTACCTCCAGATCAGCCTGAGCCTGAATCTTGGCTACTTCTGCTGCTGCAGCTGCCTCGATCTTGGCACGCTCTGCTTCAGCCTCTTTTTCCATAGTCTTCTGAGCCTGCTCTGTCTCAGCCTTCAGCTTGTTCTGTGCTGCTACCTGCTTTGCTTCAACTGCGTTGGTAAATTCATCGGAGAAGTCAAGATTCTCAATAGCTGTAGAGTTTACGATAACATTGTATGCTGCCAGGCTCTTGCCAAGCTCTGTCTCAATCCCCTGTGCCAGCTCTGAACGGCTCTCAATAAGCTTTTCAGCTGTGTACTTTGCAGATACGGTCTTAACAGCCTCATTGATAGCAGGCTGGATAACAACTACTTCGTAGCTTACGCCTACAGACTTATAAAGATTCTGAGCCTGTGTGGAATCGATACGATAGTTAACGGTATAGAGCACGTCTACTTCCTGGATGTCGGATGAGAAAGCCTTGAGGTTCACTGTAACCTTCTGCACACGATTGTCCATGTTTACTACTTCCTGCCATGGCGCCTTGAAGTGAACACCGGCTTCAAAGGTAACATCCTCAACTTTACCGAAGGTGGTGAGGATACCGGTATGTCCGGTAGGTACTGATGCGAAGCAGCTGCCTACAATAATAACGATACCAACGATTACACCTGCCACACTGATCAACTTCCCTGTGGCCCCCTTTGTAACATTACCTACAGCAGTTCCAACAAAGATAGCTGCAACTAATACAATAATGCCAAATACAAACATTCCCATTTTTTCTTCCTCCATTGTAAAAACAATTGCCACATCATCAATGCCTTATTGCTTTGATGTTGTGTTAATTGTATAACAATCTTTTTGTAAAATAAACTACTTTTTCGAAAAAATAGAATATTCTAATTCGCTAAAAAAGAGCGCCCCCTAAGAACGCTCTCTCGTTTTCATATATATTATGTAGGTTATTCTTCCGCTGACTGTCTCTCTACCAGTTCACAGCTAAGACAAAGTCTGCGGCCCATCTGCTGGCCCTTTACCATATCCAGGAGAAGCTTCATAGCCTCAGCACCCTGTGCACCGAAATTGGTACGGATGGTGGTAAGACTTGGCCTTATATAACTATCCAGCTCAATATCATCGACGCCAACTATTTTCACAGTACGAGGTACTGCTACTCCCGCATTTTTAAGCGCTTCGATGCAGCCTATGGCCATATCGTCATTACAAGCGAAAATACCCTGAGGTAAATTTTCAGGTCTTGTATTATCCTTAGACTTATCCAGATAGCCCTTAAGTGCGTCTCTGGCAATGCCACGAATCAGCTCACCCTTCCAGGTAAATTCAGGAGCCAGGGTAAGTCCTTTTTCATTGAGGACATCACAGAAGCCTTTTTTACGCTGTACAGAGTCGTAGTTATCAGTGCCTTCCATCAGGCCGAAGCGCTTGACACCCTTGCTGAAGAGATATTCCGCTGCCAAGCGTCCCGTATTATAGGAATCAAAGCATACGCTGGATTTGAGCTTGCCGGCTCTCTCTGTGTTTAAGTATACCACAGGAATTCCGGCCTCCTGTAATGCATCCTCTTCGTTCTGGGTAAGACGTGAACTTACGATTACTGCACCATCCATGGTACCGCCTAAGATCCTCGTCATAATAGAGCGGTTGGAACTGGTGACAAATACATTCAGTTCGTAGCCCTCTCCGTAGCAGACACTGGTCATGGCATACATAAGCTCAGTCATGTATGAACCACCCATGAATTCAGCAAACAGTCCAATGGTCTTTGTGGACGACGCTTTTAAATTTTTACCATTCAAATTAGGGACATAGTGTAATCTATCTGCCACTTCCATTACTTTCGCAATGGTGTCGGGGCTTACCACACTTAGACCATTAAGTGCATTCGATACAGTGGAAATGGATACCCCTGCTTCTCTTGCTATATCCTTGATTGTTACCTTAGCCATAACTCACCTATAATTATTCTTCTACTTTAATCAATTTAAGATAATGAAGGTCAAGACGTGGGCGAATGTGCTCCACTCTCAAACGGTAATCCCCTTTACCCAGGGCAGCCTTTACGATGTAGAGTTCCTGCACCTTGCCGGCTGTACCGTTTATCTGGATATCGCCTGCGCGGTTATCATTGATAAACAGTGTACTGAGAACCTGTGCCAATTCCCAATCCGTTGAAGAAACGCCTACATGAATCATATAGGTGCCTGCCTCTTCAATCTTAATGCTTAAAGTATTCTTGACGATATTGTCGTCACTAATAGAGTAACACTCTTTATCTTTAATTTCTATAGCATTTTCACTATTTTCTGAACTTGCCGCAAAAGGAACGGCTGCAGGAACGATTACCTCGCGCTCTGCACATGGAAGAGAGGCTGCAAGTCTAATAATATTAACTGCATTTCTCTGAAGCTCGGCAATGGTAAGCTTACCTTCTGCTACAGACTCCTCGATATTATCTCCCTTGGCATTGGTAGCCGCTGCGTTATTATTTACTACCATATAGACATCGTTCTGTGAGCGAACCATGGATCTGAAATCTGTAAAACTCAAGGCTCCGCCCTGCTCTACGTCATTGGTTCTGCTCCACCAGTCGGTCATTACCATACCGTTAAAGCCCCACTCATTACGCATGATGACTGTAGCAAGATCGTAATTGGAAGATGTATAATGGCCGTTTACTCTGTTGTAAGAGGTCATAATTGACTTAATCTTGCCAATCTTTACAGCCATCTTGAAAGCCTTTAAGTAAATCTCTCGAAGTGCTCTCTCGGATACCACTGAATCTACGGTGTGTCTTGCTCTCTCCTGGCTGTTGGCACATGCATGCTTAAATGCTCCTGCTACGCCTTCCTCATTGAAGCCTCTGGAAATGCTGCAAGCCATAGCACCTGTAAGGTACGGGTCCTCTGAGTAGTACTCAAAGTTTCTTCCGCAAAGAGGATGTCTGTGTATATTGATGCCCGGTCCCAGAAGAACATCTACATTGTAGTGCTTCATTTCCTTTGACAGGTACTTATACATCCTGTAAACCAGTTCTGTGTTAAAAGTGGCTGCCAGGGCTGTAGCTACAGGAAGCTGTGTAACAACAAAACTCTTCTCCATGTTAAGTCCGGAAGGACCATCGGAACAACATACCGCAGGTACGCCCAGTCTCATAAGGTCATCTGTTACACCGCCGAAGATAGCTGCTGTCCCCGGTGTTACCTTGGAGTTACTCATACCCTCACCGCGGACTATACAAGCCAGCTGGTTCTGAGTAAGCTGACCTACAAATTCCTCGACTGTAGCGGTGCCCTCGGTCACTTCGCTCATATTGATTACTCTGCCCGGATTCGGAAGTTCTGCGGGAAGAGCCTTCCTAATTCTGTCTGCAAGGTCTACTGTGGAAGTAGGTACTTCCTCGTAAGCCATTTCGTAGCCATTATCTGTAGCTACCGCCTTGAGTCTCATGAAGTCTCTGCTTGGAGCCATAGCCTCGTGTGCTTTTTCCAGAACTTCCAGACTCTTAAATGTGAAGGCCGCTGCCCCATTATTCGTAATTTCTGTTATATCACGGGCGCTCTTACCTACGAATACACGGTAGTCGCCTGCTTCAAGTACATAGCAGGACTTGTGGCCTGTAATTCCGCCATCATCGTATGCTCCGAAAAGAGTGAGGTCTGCGGGGATCTCTACCTCTTCTTTCTCACCGGGAGCGAGAACACGGGTCTTGGCAAAGCCCATAAGCTCTACGCTGGGTCTGCCCAGCAGTCCGCAGGCGGGTGATAAATAAAGCTGAACTACATGTGCGCCGGCTCTGTCGCCTGTATTGGCTACTGTGAGTTTTACGGTAGCCTTGAGATTATCGTATGTATAGCCTTCGATTCGGCAATCGGAATAGTCAAAGGTGGTATAGGAGAGGCCA
>JAZUHR010000111.1:0-3304 GCA_045641825.1 Lachnospiraceae bacterium | reverse complement strand
GTTCTCCAGTTTCTTCTGTGCGCCTTCGATGGCGTTGGTCAGCATTCTGTGTTCGATCTCCTGGCCTTCGGGAACACCCAAAGCGGTAAACATGCTGATCAGTCTCTCGGAACCGAAGAGTCTCATCAGATCGTCTTCAAGCGCAATGTAAAAACGTGACTCACCCGGATCACCCTGACGGCCTGCTCGACCACGAAGCTGATTATCAATACGTCTGGATTCGTGACGCTCTGTACCGATAATACGGAGACCGCCCAGCTCTGCTACGCCCTCACCCAGCTTAATATCGGTACCACGGCCTGCCATATTGGTGGCAACTGTAACAGCACCCTTTTCACCGGCCTTGGCTACGATCTCAGCCTCCAGCTCATGGAACTTGGCGTTCAGCACTCTGTGCTCAATGCCTCGCTTTCTAAGGGCCTCGGCAATAGTCTCAGAGGATTCAATGGAAACTGTACCTACCAGTACAGGCTGTCCCTTCAGGTGAGCCTCTTCTACTGCGTCCACAATAGCCTTAAGCTTCTCACGCTTGGTCTTATATACGGAATCCTCATAGTCAATACGGGCAACCGGAACATTAGTAGGCACTTCTACTACGTCCATGCCGTAGATCTCACGGAATTCTCCCTCTTCTGTAAGAGCAGTACCGGTCATGCCGGCCTTTTTCTCATATTTGTTAAAGAAGTTCTGGAAGGTAATGGTAGCCAGAGTCTTGGACTCTCTCTTTACATTAACGTGCTCCTTGGCCTCAATAGCCTGATGGAGACCATCGGAGTAACGACGACCCGGCAGAATACGTCCCGTAAAATCGTCTACGATGAGAACTTCATTATCCTTTACTACATAGTCCTTATCTCTGAACATAAGGTTATGGGCACGCAGCGCCAAAATAATATTGTGCTGAATCTCCAGATTTTCAGGGTCTGCCAGATTTTCAATCTTGAAGAAATTCTCTACCTTACGAACACCTTCTTCGGTAAGATTAACATTCTTATCCTTTTCATTAACGATGAAATCACCGGTCTCCTGGGATTCCTCACCCATGATGACATCCATCTTGGAGAGTTCCTTTTCCACACCGCGCTTAAGCTGTCTTGCCAGAATATCGCAGACCTCATAGAGCTTGGTAGACTTGCCGCTCTGACCTGAAATAATAAGAGGAGTACGCGCTTCATCTATAAGTATGGAGTCCACCTCATCGATAAGGGCATAGTGAAGCCCTCTCATTACCAGCTGCTCCTTGTAGATAACCATGTTATCTCTCAGGTAGTCGAAGCCAAATTCATTATTGGTACCATATGTAATATCGCATGCATACTGCTCACGACGCTCGTCATTGGTCATGGTATTTAAGATACAGCCTACGCTAAGTCCGAGAAATCTATGGATTTCGCCCATCCACTCAGAGTCACGCTTGGCCAGGTAGTCATTGACGGTAACTACATGGACTCCCTTGCCCGAAAGAGCATTGAGATATGAAGGAAGGGTAGCTACAAGAGTCTTACCTTCACCGGTCTTCATTTCGGTAATACGCCCCTGATGAAGAATAATACCACCTATAACCTGTACTCTGTATGGCTTCATGCCAATGGCACGATAAGCGGCCTCACGGCAAACAGCGAAAGCCTCTACCAGGATATCATCCTCTGTCTCACCATTTGCAAGACGGTTTTTAAACTCCTGTGTCTTAGCCTTCAGCTCTTCATCCGAAAGTGCTGCCATTGTCGAATCCAGATCCATAATCTTATCTGCGACAGGGGTAATTCGCTTAAGTTCTCTCTGACTATGTGTGCCAAAAATTTTAGATGCAATACTCAAAACAAACGCCTCCAATAAACATTCGCATTTTTTTAATAAAAGCAAACATTATAATATATCTAATCTTACAAATTTTAACATTACAGAGCCATTCCCGCAACGATAAATTTTTTAACGTTTTTAAACAAAATGATGAACTATTTAAGAACGAAAAATCGACATCAAAATCAGACGATTTGTGCATATTGCACAATCGTTGATTATTCTACAACTGTGTTTAGGACTTTATTCCCGTAGACCATCATCCGCATTTTCTCCCAGTTATCCACAGTCACTTTAAATGAATATCCCAGAAAAGGTACTTATAAACCGACTTATCCACATTATTAACATTTTTCAACTACATAAGTGGAATAATTCCATCAACTTTTGTGCCCGAAAAAATCATCGTCATTTTCAACAAAATTACCAATTTCAAAGGCTTTTTTAATTGTTGTACTTGACAGTATATTTGTATGAAAATTCAGACAATTATTATAAAAATTCTGTAAACTATTCCCCTAATCGTTGTAAAGAATTCCCCATTATGGTAAAATACGAAACAGGAAGGGACCACATCACCCTTCCACATAACACAATAAAGGGAGTGATGTTTATGCGTATTAGCACTTATGGTAAGAACATCGATGTAACTAAGGGACTTAAGGACGCAGTCGAGGAAAAGTTAGGGAAGCTCGAATGCTACTTCACAGAGAACACTGAGGTAAAGGTAACCTTTAGTGTTGAGAACGGCGCACAGAAGGTAGAAGTTACAATACCTATGAAGGGAACTACAATCAGAGCAGAGGAAAAATGCGATGATATGTACGCTTCCATCGATATGATCGAAGATACTATCGAAAGACAGCTCAGAAGATATAAAAAGAAACTTATTGACAAGCAGCAGAATGCTGCCAGCCTCTCTCAGGCATTTATCGAGGAAGACTATGACGAATATGATGATATCAAGATCGTTCGTTCCAAAAAGTTCCCTATGAAGCCTATGGATATCGAGGAGGCTTGCGTACAGATGGAGCTTCTCGGTCACAATTTCTTCGTATTCCGCAATGCTGAAACAGACGAAATCAATGTAGTTTACAAGCGTCGTGGTAGCACCTACGGACTTATCGAGCCTGAAGCTTAAGTTATGAATTCAGCCCAAGGAGAATGAATATTGCGTCCCCGCAGATATAATTCTCTTTGCCAAAAGACTTCGGAATTTTCCGGAGTCTTTTTTTGCGCTCCGCTCGCAGCTTTGGCTCGCCACCTGTATCCGCAGTCGGTGAAGCTTCCGAAACGCTTTTGCGATGTATAAGCCTTATGCAAGCGGTACGGAACACTCATTTCGTCAGGTTGACCGCTCACGGACAGACACTAACAGACACAGCCTGCAAGTTCCGGGCTGGAACCGGAACTTGCGACGCCTGTATCTGTAAGGGCTGTTTTCCGCTCGGGGCAAACAGCCAAATCCGATCGTAGCCATGTCGTTCTGTGGGGCCAGGGGGTG
>JAZUHR010000110.1:0-2654 GCA_045641825.1 Lachnospiraceae bacterium | reverse complement strand
GTATTGATGGTCAGCTTCTGATTGTAGTTGACCTCATACTTTATTTCCTGATTTTCCTTGATATAGGTCGTAGTCTCATCAAGTTCTTTATTGTAAGCTACGCAATCGAAATAATGCTCGGGTCTCAGGTCATTTTCTTTGAAGGTGTCTTTTACGTAATTGCAGGTAATGTCTCCACCCTTCTCTATCAGTTCCTTCAGGGCACTGCCGATAATGAATTCCCCGGTCTCCGGAATGAAATTCATCTCATTGTCCCCCACTGTATATGCATCCGCATCCTTCACAGACTTAACCTGAATGGTGCCATCTGCTGAGGAAAGAGTATAATCGGTACCGTCCGCTGCCGTAAATTTAAAGCTTACCTCTTTATCACCGGCAGGATCCAGATAACTCTCCGACAGGTCTCTGTAGCTGGTAGTCATTCTATACACGTTATCTGTGTAGGGCATGGTGTCATCCCAGGTCGTCAGGTCGTTTACATCCAAGGCCTTCATATCCACTGAGCTGTTTACTACAGACAAAATCTGAATATTCTTGGGGTCTAAGGGCTCTGTGATATTATACTCAAAATTATCAGTGCCCTCATTGAAAATCAATGGCGTATTGGTCTTAAAGCCTGAAAAAACATAGCGTCCCGCGTAATTGGTGCTGCCCTCCTGGTAAATCTGATTTACGTACTGGTTAAGATTTGCCACGATTTTGTCTCTGTCATCAGCAGTCAGAGTCTCATTGGCCCCCTGATTGCAGTAGGTATTCATGGAGGAAATTACTTCGTTGATTACATTGAGCGACCCTTCAGTAACCTCCATCCAGTTAAAAGCATCGGGAATGTTTTTCCCAACATACTGATTAAGTTCTGCCACGTTGGTTCTGAGCTTCAAGGCTCTTACCGCTACGATGGGGTCATCGGAAGGTCTGTTTATTTTTTTTCCTGTAGAATACTGATTGGCCAGATTATCCATCAGGTTCTTATTATTATTAATATTATACAGCGCATTGTTGGTCATCATTTTATTCGTAATACGCATAATAATCATCCTTTCCGGCACCGGTCCCCCGGCTCTATAGCAAAATAAAGTTCGAAAAAAGCAGGAAGTAGTCTCCCTGCTTTCTTTATCGGCATTAAAGTCCGGTTTCATTAATTAATTTGTCATAAATTTGCTGCATAACCTGAATTACTTTTGCATTCAGATTATACGCTTCCTGGTATCTAGCCAGTGCCATGGCCTCTTCATCAGTATCTACGCCTGACACTGAAAGTCGCTGATTGGCTACCGCTGCCACAATATTTGCCTGGCTCTTGCTGGCATCCTTGGCAGATTTGGTGTCGATACCCACGTCCGAAACCAGAGTCTGCAGAAAAGCGGCCGGGCTGCCCTGGGTAAACATATTCACGTCTCCCTTAAGCTCGATCAGCTTCTGGATAATAGCATTATTTTCAACACCGCTTTCCAAAGAAGGCGTAGTGGCAAAATGAGCACTGTCCGTCATAAGCCAGTCACTCACGGTAAAGTTTCTGGCTGTCAGCATATAGTAAGGCACGTCCGTAGGTGCCGCATCATAATCAAATGTATATTTGTCGCCATCTTCACCGAAGCTCAGCAGGTTATACTGCTCTCCTGTCACCTCATTAAAGCCGGTGAAAAAGTTCCTTCCCTTTTCACCGTTAAGGTCCACACCCTCTGTATGAACATCATTGAATTCCCTGGCAAAAACTCTTACGAACTGATTCAGCTGAGCCATATAGTAAGGGATGCCCTTATAGTTGATATTGCTGCCCACTGATACTAATGTGTCGGTATTATAGGTCTTTCTGGTCTCTTCATTCAGATAAAAGGTATATTCATACTTTCCATCCACAACCTCAATATCATATCTGGAATAGGTGTACATACCGTTACCAAGTCTTATGGAACCCTCCAACGGAATATTAAGATCTGTCATATTATTGATGGAGGCCTTGGTCATTTTTACGATTTTCTCCCCCTTGGCCACCTGGGTAACACCCGTCAGATCTTCATCATTGTTACCGTCTCTTACTTCAAAAAGCGCCTTGAGTGAGCCGGTAAGTGATGCCCCCACTCCCAGCTGCTGACCGTTCTGCCAGTAGATATCATAGAGGCCGTCCACATCACAGAGATTGGTCTTAGTTTTTCTGGGAATGCAGGTCAGTTCATTTACCTCATAGGTATCTACTATGGTATTGCTGTTAAGTTTTACCACGTAGCTGCTCATACCGGCAGTGCCTACAGGCCGCTCGGTAACTGTAATATTTGCGATTTGTGACAGCTGATCCACCAGAAGATTTCTCTGATCTCTAAGGTCATTGGCGTTTTCTCCGCCCACCTCCACAGTATTAATCTGCTTGGTAAGAGTAGCTATCTGATTGGCATAAGAATTGATTTTCTGTACCGCATTTTTTATCTCGTAGTTACATTCCTGCTGGATGGACTGGAGATTGGTATAGAGAGAGTTAAAATACTCGCACATGGACTGAGCGTAGTTGGTAGCCTGAGTGCGGACAGTAAGACTGCCCGGATCCTTGGCCAATTCCTGCATGGCATTAAACATGTTATTGAAGCTGGCAGTGAAGCCCTCAAGTTCTATCTCATTGAGATAACCCTCTATCTCTCCCATGAAATAATCTCTCTGGG
>JAZUHR010000109.1:0-16868 GCA_045641825.1 Lachnospiraceae bacterium | reverse complement strand
CAGCACTTTTCTGATTCAGGTATAAGGCGATTTTCTGGAGATAATCCACATTCTCATATCCACTGATGGAATATGTTTTCCCATTTATTATTACCTGTACGTCATTTTTCTTATTCATGGTGTGCTCTTTTCTCTGCTTTTATATGATAGTTTCAGGAATTGCCAGTCCTAAATGCTTATAAGCATCGGGCCCTGCCACACGTCCCCTGGGTGTACGCAGGATAAAACCGTTTTGAACCAGGTATGGCTCATATACTTCTTCTACAGTGTCACTGTCTTCGCCAATAGTAGCCGCAATGGTCTCTATCCCCACAGGACGTCCCGAAAAGGTCTCTACCATGCATCTTAATATCTTTCTGTCTGTATTGTCAAGCCCCATAGAGTCTACATCCAGCATATTTAAGACTTTATCGGCCACTTCCTTGGTGATAACGTTATTATACTTAATCTGAGCGAAATCTCTTACTCTCTTAAGCAAGCGATTGGCAAGTCTCGGTGTGCCTCTGGAACGCTTGGCCAACTCCACTGCGCCCTCATGATCTATCTCCACATCCAGTACCTGGGCGCTTCTCTCGATGATTTTGGTAAGCTCCTCCACATTGTAATACTCCATGTGGCTAACAACACCAAATCTGTCACGAAGAGGCGCCGTAAGCATGCCTGCTCTTGTAGTGGCTCCAATCAAAGTAAACTTAGGCAAATCTATACGGATAGACTTGGCTCCCGCTCCCTTACCTATAACTATATCAATTACAAAGTCCTCCATGGCCGGATATAAAAGTTCCTCCACCTGACGATTCAGTCGATTTATTTCATGGATAAAAAGGACGTCTCCCTCCTGAAGGTTATTAAGTATAGCCGCCATATCTCCCGGCTTTTCGATAGCCGGTCCCGCTGTCACCTTAAAATTAACCCCCATCTCATTAGCTATAATTCCCGCAAGAGTGGTTTTCCCCAGTCCCGGAGGCCCGAAGAAAAGAACATGGTCCAATGATTCGTTACGGCTCTTGGCTGCCTCTATATATACCTTTAAATTTTCTTTTGCTTTTTCCTGACCTACGTATTCCTTAAGAGACATAGGGCGAAGATTGCTCTCTATCCTCTTTTCCTCTACGCTAAGCTCAGTACGTAAAACCTTTGATCCCATAATTTATCCTTAAATCTGAAATTTACTTTCAAAAATACAGTTAAAACTTCTTCAATGCTTCTTTTATCAGGTCTTCCAGATCGGTATCCTCCTGTATCGGCACCTGTCGCACTGCCTTCATAGCTTCCGACAGAGAATATCCCAGTGAAGTAAGCGCCTCTGCAGCTTCACCGTAAAGATCCGTATCATTATTAACTGCTGTCTCCGGCAGGTCATTATAATCGTCATTAAGGCTCTCTCTGCTGAAGTCATCCTTAAGCTCTACAATTATTTTCTCAGCCAGTTTTTTACCTACTCCGGGCGCTGCAGTAATAGTCTTAACATCTCCTGAAATTACCGCAAAATGCACATCCGTTACCGTCATCTGCGAAAGTATTGCAATAGCAAGCTTGGGTCCCACACTGTTTACGGAAATCAGTTTTTTAAAGCAGTTAAGCTCATTCTCCTCAAAAAAGCCGAAAAGCGACAAGCCGTCTTCTTTTACCTGAAGATAGGTATAGAGATAAATCTCACGACCGATTCCCGTAACCTCTTTAAAAACCGTTCTCGGAACAAAAACATGAAAACCAATACCTGACGCAGTCAGTACATCAATGGCATCATTATGGATTTTAATTACCGTACCCTCAATATAGGAAATCATATAAACCCCTTTCATCGCGCAAAACGATGATATTTACAGGCTCTTAAAAGAACCCTTGTTTACTACCAGACGACCTTCATCTATAAATCTTAATACATCCATAGTGGAAATATCAAGTCCCTCCGCAATTTGCATGGCATTGCTATTGGGAAATTTATTTAAATAATCCCTGATTTTATCAAATTGTTCTTCTTCCAGATGCCTGCAGGCCTTACAGGAAGATATTTTACTGTGGTGTTTAAAAACCTTTCCGCAAAATCTGCAAACGCAAACCTTCATAATCATATCAAAAACCTTTAATTCTTTTTCTTTTTGGAAGCGACTTCCTTAACATCCAGAAAAGCACCCTGTCGGTCTTCTTTTACGGACATATTAGGGAAGGCTCTCATAAGTCGATTCATGGTGAACTTCTGGAAACCGTTCATGGCAATATTCTTGTACTTGTCGAAAAAGCCCTTTGCCTTTTGAGCATATGTGGAAATATTGCCGGCTACGTGCTCATTGAAAAGCTCCTTGGCTGATGTCTGAACTCCCTCAAGACGCTTCTTAACCTCGATGGTGGCAGCATCCATACGAATCTTGTTTTTGCCGAGTGCATCATCAATTTTACCGATACGAGCCCTTCTTTTCTCCTCTTTAAGTACCTTCTTTTCGTTCTTCTCCTGAGCCTTAAAAGCGATGGTGGCATCCATTCTGCTCATACCCAGGTCCACGATTTCGCCCACCTGCGTATCACCAAATTTTTCCTTAAACTCATTACGAAGTCCTATCTCATAATTCTTCATTTCTTCGGTAAACTCGAAGAATTCGGCACGAAGCTTCTGGATGTATGTAATCTTCTGATCCAGATGCACTGTAGCAATGACGGTAGACAGTAGATCTGCGGTGAAAAGCACCAGAATCACATAGCCCATAATTTCACCGGGAAGTCTCGGGAATGCCACAATCAGGCCGATAACCAGCGGATGCAGAACCTTTACCAGGAACACGGCCGCAAGTCCCCAGAATAATGAAATAAGGAGACAGATTCTGCCATGTATATTAAGAGGCAGATGGGAATAATCCCACCATTTGGCATGAAACATTTTTTCCATACTGAAGCTGGTAATATATTCCAAAAGCGAAGCGATAACAGCCCCCAGCACGTATATCGTCACATACGCTTCAACATTTCTCTCTGTAGTCAGATGCACCATATAGGGATTGTAAAAGCCCATGAAGATAAAAGTAGCAGCACATCCGTAAATGGGAATGACCGGGCCGTTCAGAAAGCCTCTGTTGATAAGCTTCCCCTCCATAACAGAGCAATAACAGCATTCCCATATCCAGCCCACGAAGCAATAGATGAAAAAGCAGTAAAAAACTTTATAAAATTCGATTCCTGCAAATGGTAAAGACCACATAAATTCACCTCGAACTACAGTAATTATTGTTCATCGATGCATGCTATATTTTGTCACAATATATTCTATCAAAAACCCAATAAAAGTTAAAGACAAAACCTTACTATTCTTGTATAATTAACTTATATTTTTATAAAAAATCACTGTAAAAGGAGGTCTCATGGAAATAATACGTCAAAAAAGAAATATAGAAATTCCCAAAGACTATTTTTTCTTTGATATAGAGACTACCGACCTCTCTCCCAAGACCTCTTACGTCTACCTGATAAGCTATATGCAGATGGAAGAAAATGAGTGTATTCTGACCTCTCTTTTCTGCGAAAATTACAATGAGGAAAAGGAGCTTCTCACCTATTTCAAGGATCACTTTGATAAAAACAAAACTCTGGTCCACTATAACGGCTCCACCTTCGATATACCTTATCTCAATCACAAATTCGCCCGTCATAAAATGAACTACACTTTGGACGGCTGTAAAAGTCTTGATATTTACCGAAAGCTTACTCCTTACAAGAAGTATTTTGACACAAGCGATTTAAAACTAAAAACAGTGGAATATATGGCGGGTTTCAACCGAAAGGACACCTTCTCCGGCGAAGAGCTTTCCCTGCTCTACGATGAACTTACGGGCATGCGCAGGCTCTACGAAATCAGTAAAAAAACAGAGGCCTTCGATAAAATCAAGGCCATCACCTCCTGCCTGCTTCTTCATAATACCGAGGATATTGACGGCCTCTACGCCATCTACAGCAAGTGCGGTTTCATGAAGAAATTACATGATCTCACCTTCGAGATGACACCCTTTCAATTGATTGTAACTATCCCCTATGCTTATTTCCCGGTACCCTTCGAGGCCGACACAGGACTGTACCACATAATCTGTACGGAGAAAGCCACCGAGATAGCCGTATCTTTGCATGCCGGTACTCTCCGTTACTTCTTTGACAACTACAAGGAATATACCTATGTTTCTTCCGAGGATCAGGCAATGCTTACTTCCATTACCACCGGTATAGCCAAAGAAAATAAGCAAAAAGCCACCAGAGAGACAGCCTATACCCAAAAAGATGGCATATACCTGCCTCTTTCAAAGTCCTATGTGGATTACGCTCTGGTTAATCATATATACTTATTCGGCAATTCCTATAAGGATCGTCACTCTTATGTAGAGTTTAAAAATGATTTGGCCTTCCTTATGGATTATGTAAAATATCTCGTATAGTTAATCATATTTTTTCGAGAAAAAAGAGCCTTGGCGATTTGCCAAGGCTCTTAAAAATCAATTTTTTAATTATTCACCAACAGCGATGATTTCCTTCTTGTTGTAAGAACCGCAGCTCTTGCATACTCTGTGAGGCATCATTAATGCGCCACACTTTGAGCACTTTACAAGGTTTGGAGCAGTCATCTTCCAGTTTGCTCTACGACTGTCTCTTCTAGCCTTGGAATGCTTATTCTTTGGACATATAGCTCCCATGCGTGTTACACCTCCTTAGTCTTTTTGAAAATATCACGGATAACAGCCATTCTCGGATCCGGCTCTGTGCGGTCGCAACCACATTCTCCTAAATTCAGATTGTGTCCGCAGACGATGCAAGTACCCTTGCAATCTTCACTGCACAAAACCTTCATGGGGAATCCAAGCAGGATTTCTTCGTAAACCAGTCGGTCCACATCCAAATCGTATCCGGTGATGTATTCTGTATCATCCAATTCTTCCGCACGTTCTTTGGAAGTCTTATTCATATCGATTTCCTGAGAAAAATCAACAGCTACTTCTACCTCCTGGAGGCTTCTGCATCTGTCACAGGGAACAGAGAACTTAAATGCTCCGTGAGCGGAAACATGTATTCTCCTGCCCTTGTCATTTCTGACATTGACCTCTACAGGCCCTTTCTCAAGGAAAGAATAAGTATTGCCGCCGGTGGTAAAGGTCTCAGGACCGTAATCAGCCTGAAAAGACCTGCTCCCTCCGGGGATATTCATAACTTCTGATAATGAAATAAGCATACTAATCCTAACGTGCCGACAAACACAATACGATATTATATATATCTGTAAATGTTTTGTCAACCTTTTTCTAAAAAATGTTTATCAAACTTTACAGCCTTCAGTGCATTAGATAAGTGCAACAGTCTCTCTTGCAATAGCCAGCTCTTCGTTGGTAGGAATAACAACTACCTTAACTGCAGAATCAGCAGTAGAAATAACTGTCTCCTTACCACGTACTGTATTAGCCTCGCTGTCAAGCTTAACGCCCATGAAGCCTAAGTACTCGCAGATAGCTGCACGAGCCTTGCCATCATTTTCACCAAGACCTGCTGTGAAAGCGATACAGTCTACACCATTCATAGCTGCTGCATAGCTGCCAACATACTTAGCTACTCGGTAGATGAACATATCGAAAGCAAGCTTTGCTCTCTCATTGCCTTCCTTAGCAGCCTTATCCAGATCTCTGAAGTCGGAAGAAACACCTGAAACACCGGCAACACCGGACTTCTTGTTGAGGATATTCAGAACGTCATCAACTGTTCTGCCCTCTTTGTTAGCGATATACTGAACAACAGCAGGATCAAGGTCACCTGTACGTGTACCCATGATAAGACCCTCAAGAGGTGTAAGACCCATGGAGGTATCTACACACTTGCCGTTCTGTACAGCTGAAAGGGATGCACCGTTACCCAGGTGGCAAACGATAACCTTTGAATTATTTACATCAAGACCTGCAAAATCAATTGCGCGCTTGGATACGAAGGAATGAGATGTGCCGTGGAAGCCGTACTTACGGATAGCGTACTTCTCATAATACTCGTAAGGAAGAGCGTACATATAAGCCTTCTCAGGCATTGTCTGATGGAAAGCTGTATCAAATACTGCTACCTGAGGTGTAGTAGGCATAAGAGCCTCACATGCCTCAATACCGATAAGGTTTGCAGGATTGTGAAGAGGTCCAAGATCGAAACACTCTCTGATTACGCGCTTAACATCCTCATTAACAACGATAGATGCGGAATAGAACTTACCGCCGTGAAGAACTCTGTGACCTACAGCGTCGATATCCTTAACATCAGCGATAACGCCGTTTGTCTTATCCATAAGCGCATCAATAACCAGCTTTACAGCAGCCTTGTGATCAGGCATTGAAGCCTGCTTATCCTTGAAGCCTTCCTTGCCTGTAGGATTGTAGCTGTACATGGAACCCTCGATACCGATTTTCTCACAGATACCCTTTGCAAGAACGGACTCATTTTCCATGTCGATAAACTGGAATTTAAGAGATGAAGAACCACAGTTTAATACTAAAACCTTCATTTGATTTCTCCTTTAAAATTGATCTTTTTAGCAAGTGCAGCCGGTACAAATATTTCGAATTACTTATACATTATACTTAGAAAAAAGTATCGTTAATCGGAAATTTCCGTACCAGTCGATACAGTTTGCGCATTACTTGAAATTATAGTATAATCTTCTACCAGAAACAAGAAAAAAAACTTAAATTTTTAAAATTAACATTCTAAGCAAGGTATTATTGAACGGAGCAAGAATCACAATGAAAACTGCAGCTGTAATCGCTGAATTCAATCCCTTTCATAACGGACACAAGTATCTTTGCGATACTATAAAAAAAGAATACGGCATTGACCACTGCATTGCGATTATGAGTGGAGATTTTGTGCAGCGCGGAGACACAGCCATAATAAATAAGCATGCCCGCGCGGAGCTGGCCGTAAAGGCCGGTTTTTCCGCTGTTTTTGAGCTGCCTCTCTTCTATGCCACGTCTTCTGCCCCGGATTTCGCCTATGGGGGTGTAAGTATCGCTGATGCCCTGGGTGTCGACTACCTTTTCTTCGGCTCCGAATCCGGAGATACAGCTACCCTTGAAAAAACAGCCGATTTCCTACTGTCTCCATCCCAGGAATTCGATTTATGCGTAAAGACTCATGTTAAAGCAGGTAACACCTACGCCAAGGCCCTGTCTCTGGCGCTTAAGGAATGTAAGATAACAGAATCCGATTTTTCTGCACCTAATGATATATTAGCCCTGGAATACATAAAGTCCCTTAAAAAATCAGGCTCTGCCACCATTCCTCTTGCTGTTAAAAGACTAGGTGTAGACCACGACAGCACAGATATTTCCGGAAATATAGCTTCAGCGACTCAGCTTAGAAAAATGATAAAAAGCGGCGATTTCGTTAGCTCTTTCGTCCCCGTCGACCTCCCCCACCCCCCTCTTTTCATAGAGGATTTTATGGGAATGTTAAACTACCGTCTGCACTATATCACTGAAAAGGAACTATTAAATACCCCGGGGATAAGCAGCGATTTAGCCCACAAAATTATAAAAAACAGGCATCTCACAGACTACAGAAATCTGATTGATGCCATAAAGTCCAAAAACTTCTCGGAAAGCAGCATAAGACGTGCATTTATCCATATTCTTTTAAATATGCAAAAGGATGAGGCTCTCTATCCCGATGGCCACCTGGTGGCTCCTTCCTCTGTGCGTCTTCTGGCCATGTCCAAAGAGGGAGCCGACGCGGTCAGATTCTGTAAGGAGCATGGAAATATAACCATTTTCACCAAGCCGCGGGACATCCTGGATAAAGGAGATGCCTTGCTTACAAAAGACATGGAAGCAGCTGACCTTTATGAAAAGGTCTACTCCTCCAAGTATTCTTCTCCCTACATAGCCGACTGCAGCAAATCACCGGTAATTATATGGGGCAATACTATAACCGCTAAAGCATAGTTTCCACTATGTTTTAGCGGTTATCTTTATATTTACTGTCTAATTCTAAAGGTTTTAGCCGCTTTTTTATAGACCAAAGCTACTGCCACAGCACTGTAAAGCACGCAGAAAATTATAGCGCCGATACCAAATGCAAAGCCTCCCAGTCTTACCTGATACAGCATATAGGCCACCACATAGGTAATAACATTAATCACCTTATACGGCACCGAGGCAATCTCCGCATCCACCGTAAAGGGCTGCAGAATGTAATAAAGCATCATGTAATGGATGGAGAAAAATACAGCCATAGCTACCGGCGACACGAACAGCACAAAATAATTAAGTATCTCCGTGCTCCCGGAAGATAAGAAAAATACCCAGTCAAGCCCTGCACCTATCAATAACCCCGGCAAAATATTAAGCTTAATCAGAGAAAATAATCTTAGTCCAAAAAACCTGAGTATCAGCTTGGGCTCCTTGAAAAAAGGATATGTCAAAAAGCAGTGGTCACAATTTACAAATAGACATGTGGTATAGCTCTGCCCCCTGTTCAGGCAGTACATAAGAAACATAATTGCAGTGATCCACTCTGTTATAAAATCTGCAAAGCCTTCTTTCCCATCGGGGACAAAAAGTAAAACCCCGGTAATAATCGCAAAAACAACTGCAATTACAATAAGCTGGATTCTGACGGTACCCCAGAGAGATTTATGGTGTCTCTTCATAAAGAGGTCATTCAGATAAGCAAAGCCTGTTTTATTGCTGCTTGCCGTTATTGTTTTCTCGGAAAGGGCATTTTTCGCAATATTCTGTTCCTTGGCCTTAACCGTCTGCGCCTTTGTCTCTACCACATTTCTGGCCAGAGACATTTCTTTTTTATAGACTCTTTGATAATCCTTAAAGCTCAGTATAAAGATAAGGGTAGCTGCTCCCAGGAGAATAAATCCTGTAAAAACAGTGATTATAACCGTTAAGTTAAATACATGGCCTGTAATAAGCAGCAGCGCTAAAGCAGCTGCGTAAATAAGGGTTAAAATAATCTTGACCCAGCTATCCACACTCTGATGCTTATGAAAAAAGTCTATGCAAAGTAAATTTAGTCCCTGAAAAGTAAGCTTTACGCCGATAACAAAAAGAGGTAAAAGAAGCCCCAGATATACAGGCAATCCGAACACAAGACTAAGAATCAATCCGGCCAATAAATTAAATACAAAGTGCTTTAAATTAGTGTAGCCGTAGTTGATAAGCGCATAGTTTCTCGCATCTACCCTAAGAAGTGTCACCGCATAGTAGCTGTGTTCCCCTGTGTCAAAGAGTTTATTGTTAAAAAGGGCACCTGAAAGGGTCGCAAAAACAAAAATAGTAAAGAAAACAAGCCCCAGGGCGCTTCTCTCGGTATTTTCCCCGATTCCCATTTCATCAATAACAATACTCGCCATACCGACTATGAGGGCATAGTATAGAAGCTTAAAGAAGATCATCATGGAAATTTCACGAAAAATCCTGTAAATGGAGCCCAGTACCTTTAGTCCTTTGGCATCATAGCTTTTGCCCTCTACTATTTTCTTAATCAGGGGAAGTCTATGAAGCGAATGAATGAAGTGGTTAACCACATAAGCATTCTCCAGGCTGAAAAAAGTTATAAAATCTTCTTTCATGCATCCTCCTCGCTGAGTGCTTCTATAATTCTGCTTCTGGCCTCTTTGTCGTTTTCCACGTCTATTGCCAGTTTTTCCAATTTACCATTGTGCATAAGAACTATTTCGTCGCAGAGATCCAGAGCCAGATCAAGAATATGGGTGGAAAGAATAGTCACTCTGTCCCCCTTCATCTGTCTTAAAATCCCCTTCATCTCCTCTGCTACTACTACGTCCAGAGAAGTAAGGGGCTCATCCAGCAAAAGAAGCCTGGGATTTGCCACGAAATTTACCAGCATCTGCATCTTATTCTTCATACCATGGGAATAATCCTTCATGAGATTACCACGGTCCTCAGGCTTAATTTTTACCATGTCAAAAAGCCCCTCGAACTTTTCCTTTTCGGTACCTTCGATGTGATTAATATCCATGAAAAACTTAAGAAATTCTCTGCCGGTCAGGAATTCAGGCACAGTAGGCGCAGAAAGTACATATCCGATATCCTGAGCTTCAAGTTTTCTCTCCTGTCCGGCATCAATAATGGAGAACTCACCGCTCTCAAAATCAATATCATTGTTAATACAGTTAAAAAGTGTGGTTTTACCGGAACCGTTTCTTCCCAGAAGTGCGTAAATCTTGCCACTTTCAAAGGTAAAATCTATTCCCTTCAAAACCTCCTTTTTCTCATAATTTTTTCTTAAATCCGCAATTTTAAATTCCACGTCGTCTCCTATCTCGCACTGTAGGCGAATACTTTCTAAAAAGTCTTCCGCAAAAATTTTCCCTATACAAAAGGCACTCATAAAGAGTGCCCAATTAGTTTAATGATTAGTCAATATTTCTTAAAAATGCATCTGAATCAGGATCGAAGTCATCGTCATCATCGTTATTATCGTCATATGCGCTGTCGTCATCCATATCGAAGGGATATGCTACTACCTCTCCTTCAAAATCATCATCACCAGGGGCTACGTCTTCCATAAGTTCCTTACGGTTAGCTGCTACGATATCAAGATTCTGGTAAAGCACTGAAAGCAACTCATCAGTCTTAAGCTTTGTCTCATTATAGCTGATGCTGAGCACATTCTCTATAGATGAAAGCATCTCCTTGGTGTACTCCAAAGCGCCCTGGCGTATCTGCTGAGCCTCATAATTTGCATTATTTACAGTCTCATCTGCCTGCTGGGTAGCACGGGACAGATATTCATTAGCCTGAAGATAAGCCTGTCTCATAATCTCTGAATCGTGCACCATGGCATCTGCCTTAACACCGGCATCCTCAATAATCTTCTGAGCCTTAGCCTCTGCCTCAGCGATAATCTTATCTCTCTGCTCCATCATCTTGTTGCAGCGTCTCACCTCGTCAGGAATGCGAAGTCTCATCTCGTCGATCTTCTCATTGAATTTGTCACGAGGCACTACTACCTCGTTCTGGCTTAAGAATTTCGGCTTGCAGGATTCGATGAATTCACACAAATCATCGATGGAACGTTCTATTCTTTTTGCACTTGAATTTGTCATGTTAGCCATAATGGACCCCCCGGATTACTTATCCAAATAAGTTAAATTAAATTTCTTATAAATATCTTTGATTATTGATTCAGGTACAAAGCCTGAAATATCGCCGCCGTAGGAAGCAATTTCCCTTACAAAACTGCTGGAAACATATGAGTACTCAATACTGGTGGTGAAAAAAACAGTGTCCACATCCGAAGCCAGCTTGTGATTAGTCTGTGCAATCTGTATCTCATACTCAAAATCGGTAACAGCTCTTAAGCCTCTTACCAGAAAATCTGCCTTCATTTCATGAGCAAAATCCACCAGAAGGCCATCGTAGCTCATAACAGTAACATTCGGCAAATCACTTGTCACTCTTTTTAAAAGTTCCACTCTTTCCTCTGTAGAAAAAAGCGGAGTTTTGGAACTGTTTTTAAGAACTCCTATAATAAGCTTGTCCGAAAGCTTGGCAGCCCTTTTTATAATATCCAAATGTCCCAATGTTACAGGATCAAAACTTCCCGGATAAATTCCTATCTTCATCCTTCCTCCAAAGAAAGCTTCTTAATGAAAACATGCTTATTGGTCTTATAGTTCTTTTCCTTGAAAATCTCAAAGCCCAGGCTCGGGCAATAAGAAAGATCTGTCTTATCCGATGCCTCCACGATAATCCAAGTATTCTCATCCACAAGCTTGGAAAAAGCCAGTCTTTCCAGTACCTGTCTCTCCAGTTCCTTATTGTAGGGAGGATCCATAAATATAAAATCATAGACCTTTCCCTCGCCTTCCAGCATATTGACTGCAGAAACAGCATCAGTAGCCAGAACTCTGGCTCTGTCAATAAGTCCTGTCGACTTAAGATTATCCTTAATGCAATCCAGTGAAGCCTTATTAATATCTACCAGCACCGCACTCTTCGCACCTCGGCTCAGTGCCTCTATTCCGATAGCACCGCTTCCAGAAAAGAGATCCAGAAAATTACTGCCGGCAATATATGGATTCATTACATTGAAAAGAGTCTCTTTAGTCCTGTCCTGAGTCGGTCTCACGTCCAGCCCGGGCACAGTCTTAAGCAGTAAATGTCTTTTTTCTCCGGCAATTACTCTCATAATAGTTACCTCGAAAAACGCTTTTATATTCTCATTCGACTATTTTATACATTTTTTAGAAAATAATCAATAGTTATACAAGTAATTTGTATTACTTGTATAACTAATTCTTTCTAACGTTATTAGTTCTTAATCATTCTACTAATTCTTACTTGTGAATGTACCACTACTTCGCATTGATAATTTTATTGATATCCGCAAAGTCCTTTAATGCCTGTTTTCCGATCTTGAAAATACGCTTCATATTGATGGAATTTACTCCACCCTGGCGAGGTCTGAAGGTAATCGGGATAAACTTTACCTGATATCCCTTCTTAATAAGCATTACGGAAATAATAACATTGGAAAGGTTGTAATTTTCAGGAATATAACCGATTTCCTTGGCCAATGTAGAGGCCTTCATCAATCTGAAAGGAGTATTCGCATCTGTTACCTTTACATGGAATTTAAGAGCACAAACCAGCTTCAGAGTCTTGGTAACGAATACACGGCTCAAGCCATCCTGACGTCCCTTTCTGTGACCGATAACCATATCATAGTCTTCTCTCTGCTGCCAGAACTGATCAAATTCGGAAGGCAGTGTCTGACCGTCGGAGTCTGTCTGGAAAATGTAATCAGCGCCTTCTTTTATAGCATAATTATATCCATAAAGAATGGTGGCACCGTGGCCGCCGTTGGGCTTGGTAATCGGGATAAACTGTGGTCTGCTCTCTGCGAGCTTACACATAATCTCGTATGTATCATCCTTACTTCCGTCATTTACAATAACCAGTCGGGAATCCGTGCCGTACTTTTCTACCACAGGGTACCAGTCATTGATTACCGCCTCGATGTTATCTCTTTCGTTGTATGCGGGAATTACAATGTAAAGCTTGTCCATATTATTTCCTCATTCTTTCCTTTTCACTGTTTATTTGTATATTGGTTTTTTCGTGTCAAAAACTCTGACCGCCCATTTGTCTTCACCGAAGGTAAATACTTCCTCATAGGTGTCTGCTATGTTTTCCTCATTCAAAACATAGTCCTGGCTTTCTCTTATGGAAATGTCCAGAATGATGTAGTCTATGCCGGCCACCCTGATATAATAATCCAGTTCAGCCGGTGATTCCGCTTCGAAAATCATGGCTGTCATCATTTCGCGCTGCTTGGTATCATATCCTGCAGACCAAGCACAGTAAGGATAGCTGTAGTAGCTTATAATGCCTCCCAGTACTATGTTGGTAAGAGGATAGCTGTCTGTAAGCACCAGGTCACGGCTGCTTATATTTTCCTTAATCCACATGGTCACAGGATGCTTTTCATCAAAGACCATGCTGTTCTTATCTTCTTTTTTCTGGATATTGAGTTCTGCAATGCCGGTAGCTGTAAGACAGAAAATCATGATGCAGGCCACTATCCACTTCACTACATCCTTCTCTCGGAGGAAGTCTGCTACGAAATCCGCTGTATATATGGATATCAGCATAAGGGAAATGATAACCCATTTATGATTAACGCCTATATCTGGAGTCAGCTTCAGGAAAAATGAAAGTATAAAAGGAATTGTAAATACCAGCAGCATGTACCTCTTTACGCCCCTGTATTTAAGAGCTGCAAAAAGAGCAATAAGTAAGGTAATTCCGGTAAGCAGGAATATATAGAGCATTACACCCCAGAAGGTCTTATTATCTGCTATAAACCCGAAAAAGAATTCCGGAGCTACTGCAGAGCCGAATATAAAGAATTTTGACTGTAAAAGTGTAAGCCCTGTACTGAGTCCGGCAGTAATCACGTAATCCAGACGCCCCATGGAGAAGGCTGCCATAAAGAAAAGCATAGATAATGCCGCAATAAGAGCCGAACCATGCCAGAAACCCATGGCGCCCAGGAAAATTCCCATGCCGCAGGCTCCCTTGAGATCCACAAACCACCAGCCGTCTTGAGTGAAAAACATTTCCTTTATGTAAGTAAATACGCTTACCTTTTCAGTAGTCTCCAGCTCGTCTTCCGACATCACAGAAGAAGCATCACCCAAGGACTGTTTACTTTTCACTTCTTCATCTGTAGCCTCTGTTTCAGATGTAGCATCAATTTCAAATGCAGCATCTGATTCAGATGAGGTAATTACTATTCTGGAATCTGCATTTTCTGCATCCTGCTTAACCGGATTTTTAAGTCCGGACAACTTTTTACCCATATCCCGAATATATGGTAAAAATACGATAAGCGCCAGTAAAATCGCTGATATACCCAGAGCAAAATGTCTCTGATTACAGAAAACTCTGGTACACCAGAAGCCCCAGGCTTCCTGATAATTGGAGTAATTAAAGTAGGAAGACAGCTCATTAAAAAGCTTCCAGCCGCTCACTCCCGAGCCCTCAATCCCTTTAATTGCAGGACTGGTCTTCTGTCCCAGATATATGAATAAGGAGGGTGATGATCTGAAGGTGAAAAAAAGCGCTCCCAGCCAGGCTGTCAGACGACTTCCCAGAAGATTCACCGTAAGTGTGAAAAGCAAGAGGTACATACTTACAAAATTCAGTACACTTGGAATATTAAAGGCATGATCCAAAGGAAGCCCTATGTATTCCAGATTACCTACCAGAAACTGAAAAAGGAAGTGGTACCTGATATCTTCACCGCCAAAGTAGGTGTACTGAGTAGGGAAATTATTACCATAGGAAAAGGACCTTATCATACCGAGATGGGCACCGAAATCAGCCCATACCGAATATCCCACATGTAATTCTCCATCTTTGATGTATAAGGTCTTATACATGATAAGAATGGAAAATACAACAATTACTACCGTAAATATAAAGTAGCCAAAGCCGTCTCCGAAAAAGAAATTCAGCACATCATCTTTCCCGATTCTTTTCCCTTTTAAAAACTTAACGATAAAATAAACTAAGCTCAGCAGAAAAAGCGTAGGCAGCACTATGGCATTGGCAGGAGTCAGGGGATGTCTGAGTCCCTTAAAGCCATATCCCACAAAGTAAACCAGCCAGGTCTGTAAAACCGTTCCCACTATATACCATGCCGGAAACAGGATAAAGTAACCGGGAAGCCTTGATATTTTGTCTTTACGACTGAATATGCATTTTTCCACAAGCCCCGGCAGGAAGAAATCGCAGAAAACCGCCCCCACCATGAGGCTTATTAATATATATATAATACCAATCATCGCCACTCCAATTTAGTCATTGTTTTTCTTGGAAATTATATATCTTGGGCGTCCCTTGATCTCATGATAAATTCGCTCAAGATAAAGTCCGATAATACCCAGGCAAACCATTATTGTGGAGCCTATGAGTAATAGCAGTAAAATAACTGTTGTGAAGCCCTCCAGGGAATGTCCCATAAAGAAACGGATAAGGGTCTGAATTCCCAAAATAACGGATAAAATAAAAAGTATTATTCCAAGTCTTATAATCAGCTTAAGAGGTGCCGAAGCGTACGAAGTGATACTGGTAACCGCCAGATTAACCAGGCGCTTAAAGGACCACTTGGAAGCTCCCTCCACCCTGTCCTGTACCTCAAAGGGCACCTTTTTTCTCTCGAAGCCCACCCAGGCAGACATACCTCTGAAAAAGGTGATTCTCTCCGGCATATCAGCTATGGCGTCCACTACGCTCCTGTCAAGCAGCTTAAAATCAGATGCATTGCGGAGATCAATCTCAGTAAGCTTTAAGAGAATATTGTAGTAGGTATTGGCAGCCAGACGGTGAAGTCCGCTTTCTTTTCCCCTGTCACTCTTAACGCCTTCCACCACATCGAAGCCCTCTTCCCGCCAGATGCGAACAAATTCAGGTATAAGCTGAGGAGGATGCTGAAGATCCGAGTCTATTACCACTACCGCCTCACCCTTCGCTTCATCAAGGCCTGCGCAAAGAGCTGCTTCCTTACCGAAATTTCTGGATAAGCGATAGCTCTTTATCCTCTTATCCTCAGAAGAAAGATGTGAAAGCTTGGCCCAGGAGTCATCCTTCGAGCCATCGTCTATAAGGACAATTTCATAATTTATTTTTGCATTGTTCAGAATATCTGCCACAGTATGCACAGAGTTCTCAATATGAGAAGCCTCATTGTACACGGGCATAATAACCGAAATCAGTGAATCTAACGTTCTCACCAGGATATATCCTCGAATTTCAATTTAGTCAGCTCTTCCATAGAGCAAATTTCTTCAGAAACCACACGATTTGCCTGATTTACCAGCATCATTTCAAAAAGATTACGAATACCTCTGGCATTGCCGAATTCGTTTTTCTTGCTGTCCGGCATACCTGATACATAGTCAAAAAGTGATTTCTTGGCATCTTCATCCATCACGAAGCCATTTTTTTCAGCCATGCGGGACATTATTTCGCATAGTTCTTCAGGTGAATAATCAGGGAAGGTAATAAAGCGATTGAATCTGGATACCAGACCTGTATTGGACTTAAGAAAATCCTTCATTTCCTCAGTATAGCCGGCCACAATTACCACCAGATCCTTGCGGTGATCCTCCATAAGCTTAACCAGTGTATCCAGAGCTTCTCCGCCAAAATCATTGGAAGTATTGCTGACCAGAGCATAGGCTTCATCTATGAAAAGTACGCCTCCCAGACTCTTTTCCACTACTTCCTTCACCTTAAGGGCTGTCTGTCCCACATATCCCGCTACCAGTCCGGACCTATCTGTCTCTGTTACCGTTCCCTTGGACAAAATGCCAAGCTCCT
>JAZUHR010000108.1:0-8919 GCA_045641825.1 Lachnospiraceae bacterium | reverse complement strand
GGAGAACTCCTACAAATATCTAAAAAGTTCCTTAGCCTCATCCTTCTTGCTGGTCTCCTCAATGGCCAGTACCTCTGCTTTTACATTTTTGGTACCGAAAACCACTTCGATTACATCCCCCACCTTTACTTCGGAAGATGCCTTGGCTACCTTACCGTTAATACTCACACGGCCGGCATCGCAAGCCTCATTGGCTATGGTCCTTCTTTTTATTATTCTTGATACTTTTAAGTATTTGTCCAATCTCATATTCTGCCTCTTCTTTAGCAAACACTTTACCAAGCATTTGCTTTCTTCATGCTTTTTGCTTAACTTTATTATCATAGCATTTTTCCATTCCATAATAAAGAAAAAAAGCATAAAAAAGCACATCTCCCGCCGGTGAGTAGGACATAAAAAGACCGTAGCCTCGTGACTACGGTCTTGATTTTCCTTTGGGTGAAGATATTATATTACTTCTTCTTTGTAGCCTTCTTAGGAGCATTAACAGCATCCTTGAGTGGCTTGCCTGGCTTAAACTTAGGAGCCTTAGAAGCTGGGATCTTGATCTCCTGCTTTGTCTGAGGATTGCGGCCCTTTCTAGCTGGTCTCTTTGTAACTTCGAATGTACCGAAGCCTACGAGCTGAACCTTGCCCTCTTTCTTAAGCTCTGCTGTTGTAACGTCGATGAAAGCCTTTAATACTTCCTCAACAACCTTCTTGGAAGCTGAAGTCTGCTCAGCCATTGCTGCTACTAATTCTGTCTTGTTCATTTAAAAATTCCTCCTCTTAGGATTAAATTTTAAAATCTCCGGATTACAGAAATCCGAGATACGTGTGCCATTTACAAGCCCCAACGCTATATCCTTTATATCGAATATGCCTATGTTTGTCAAGGAAAAAACCTGAGAAACAGCGGATTTTAGGGCTTTCCAAGGCTTTTTTTATACTTTTTTTATAAACTACGTATAAATGCCGATAATTCTTCAGCCATTTCAGTCCCTTCCGGCTTTCTGATATGCCCCGGCGTGCCTGAACCGTTACGCTTATACATGAAATGATGCACCTTTTCATCGGTTTTTCTGAGATCTCTGCAAACGTCTTCAATGGCTCTGTCCCAGGCGGGATCATGCATCAGAATTGTGGTGGTAAGTATTATTTGGGCATCGGGGCGTCTTCTTCTGATAAGCTCAATAAAGTACTTATAAGAGGCCCTCCAGAAGGCTGCTTTTTCACCGTCATAGTCGTCCTTCATATAATCCACTGGGTTGGCATCATTCTGGCCTATGGCAATGACCACCACGTCAGGCATGTATTTCTTGAAGTCCCATCTCTTGGTAACGCCCAAATCCGGATGGTACTGTATACGGTCATACATGTTGAAAATGCCCTTATAATCCGGCCAGCAGAACCATCCGGTATCATCCAACAGAGAGATGCCGCCCTGTGCAATATCATGTATCTCGGCATTCAGCATTCTGGCAGTCTGCCAAGCATATCCCCAGTAGGAGTTTGAGTATTCTCCATTGTGCTTGGGGTCGCTCTTTCCCACATAGTCCACAGCCTCTGTCACTTCACCTGCTGTAACAGAATCGCCGTAGAACTCCAGTTTCATGTTAAAATTCGGTGTGCATGGCAGAAGCTCGGCCCCCTCATTCAGGTAAATATTGCTGATGGCAATGGTCTGCGCACAGTCCATTCTTTTGAAAATCATTACCTCATGCTCGGTATCCGGCAGATTTTCACATACCACAAAGAAACGACCGCTACCGCATTCCTCGCCCTTGTCCTTCTCGTAGTGATAGGAAAAATCATTGTCTGCCGTCTCCACATCGTAGACGCATATTCTGCCTTCCACTCCGTCTACCATGGTGCCGATATAGGTACTGTAGCAGGCTCTGTGATTGGTAAGGGCTATGGCCAAGCCGCTTCCTCTAAAGCGAATTCTCACATTGCTGCAGGGGTAGACGAAGCATGGACCTTCATGCCAGTCCATATCTATTCTGCCTTCATAGTAAAGGCGCTCGTCCTTCATATCCACTACTAAGGGAAATCTGTCTTTGTTCATATAATCTCCTTTTTGAACGAAGTGAAAAATGGAGAACTCCGAAGGAGTTTGAAAAGCTGAGCCTTCATGCGACAGCATGAATTATAATGGCTCAGCGTCCTTGTTATTTCCTCGTAAAATCAAGCCACAATCAGGGAAACCAGGTAAAATGGCACCTTATCCAATCCGCCGTCTACCACCTCCACACGTACTGTGTGTTCCTTTTTCTCACCATGTAAAAGGCAGATGGTAATCTCAGTCTTGTCTCCCCAGGTCTCCATGAAATTGGCATCCAGCATAACAGGTGCTCCACCGTCAACAGTCACATAGGCTCTGCAGGCAGGATGTGTCTTGCTCTTTCTGTACTGGACAGCAATCTCGGTGGCAGTTACTTTAAACTCCACGTAATCCCCATTTTCACGGCCGATGAAGCCCTTCTTAAAGGTATCGGTAATGTGGTACTGCTCCTCGGTATCGTGCACAAAGCCATGAATAGCACTTTCTGTCCCCGCCTGCATTCTATATGCCTTCTCATAGGCATTGGGTGTCACAGGATTTGGCAGCATAGGCTTACAGGGCTGCTTGCAGGTGTCGCAATCGCCACCATCATTATTTTCCATAGGCTTAATAAGTCCTGTCTGTACCCTGTCCAAAAAGTAGGTTACCAGGCGAGCCAGCAGGTCATGCCCCTTATCGTTGGGATGCAGGTCATCGGGAGTGATGTCCCTAACAGGGATGGCACCTGATACCACACTCTGATAAATACTGGTCTTCATAGACAGGCAAGGGATATGATAATACTGTCCCAGTACCTGATGCTGATCCTGGGCATTAGTGCCGGAATCATAAAAAACATTGTGAAGAATCAGCATCGCAGGCTTACTCTCATGCTGATATATGCGTCTTACCAGTCCTTCATAGGTCTCTCTGTAAAATAAAGAATTGTCATCGTTTACCGAAAACTCAGTGATAATAAAATCCGGGTTAAACTTAAGCAAATCATCTTCGCATCTGGCTACGCCAAAATGTGATGTGGTACCGCCGATTCCGGCATTCACATATTTAAATTCGGACTTAGGGAAATTATCCACAAACCACTGATAAACACGATATGCATAGCACCCGGTAGGCTCTGTGGCAACAGAACCCTGAGTGATACTGCCACCGATAAAACCGATAGTCAGTTTTTCACCCTGCTCGGCTCTTTCCAAGAGTTTCTTTATTCTTTTGACATCGCCTTTATAGGCAATTCCTTCTTCAAACATTTTTCTGATTCACCCTCCTTTTTCTCCTTCTATTTTCACGTTAGTTCTGTAACAAAATATTAACCACTATATTCAATGTCTTGGAAGCACCGCGGGATAAAATGGTCTTATCGGCGCTTCTGTACTGAGCAACAAAGATACTCATTCCGTTTTCAGGCTCTATTCCTCTTACTTTGATAAGGTGGGATGACACATATTCGGTATCAGTATATTCGTCATCCGCAAACAGCACGGAATACTCCGTAAAATGACTGCCGTAGACATAAAGCACGTCATCCACGAAAGTCACCCTGTCAATGGTCGGCTGCACATCTCCGAATTTCATATCTACTTCTTTGAAAGGATTCTCTCCTCCCCAGGCGAAATATGAAGGTCTGGGACCTATCAGGTCATATTCCAGATAGTGGAGCTGCTCTGTGTAGTCATAGTAAACAGTATCCTCTTCTATTTCATCCGGCAGGGTGCATCCTCCCGCCTGTAAGAGACTATCAAAATATGCCTGGTGGCAAAGATTTACCATCCCCTCATACATGCCCAATTTTTTATACACATAGGAGTAAAGCTGGAAGGCTTCCAAATCGATTTCATTTCTCTCAAGGCCTATATTATCCCAGATAAGAAGAGGTGTCTGGTATAGTGATTTTCCACCCAAGCTTTCTTCTTCGATACCCAGATTAGGCAGGTGATCTCCGAAAAATACAATCAGACTCTTTTCACCACTGGCATTAACAGAATCCACCAGATTACGTATAAACTGATCCATCTCATATATCTGATTAGCATAGTAGGTGTACTGGTTATCCGTCTCCTCGCTTCCTGATCCTGTGACGGTAAGATGTTTATTGTCCAGAATGTCCGCATCAGGGTAAGAGCCGTGTCCCTGTACTGAAATAGTATAAATCACATCAGGCTCTTCCGTAGTTTTCATAGCATTCAGAATATTCGGTATCAGCACACTGTCCTTGGCCCAGCCTGTCTCCGTGAAAGCCATGTCCTCCATATGCTCTATGGCAGTAAAGGTCTCAAAGCCCAGTTTCGGGAATACCACATCTCTTCCGTAGAAGTTGGAGGCATTGTTATGAATGGCATGAGTCCTGTAGCCATAGGAAAAAGAGTCGTAACACATGCTTTCACAGGTAGAGTTCTGCAAAATGGTCTTGTAGGGATACTCACCCGCGCCGAACCAGTCTATACAGAAGCCGGTAATAACCTCGAATCCGGTATTACAGGTACCTGCACCGATGACCGGAACGTTCAGATTACCACTGGTGTATTCGTTCATAAGCCAGTGGAGATTGGGTAGAGGGTCCGTGGAAAATTTAAGTCCATCCACAGTAGTCAGGTCAAAAAATGATTCCAGCTGGACAAATATGATATTAGGTCTCCTGTCATCCTCCTGCGGCTTATCGGTGGGCTGGGGAGTAGGCTCTGTAGGCAGAGGTGTGCTGCTCACAGGCTGTGTCACCACTGGGCTCACAGTAGGAGTCACTGCATTTGTCGTATTCGGTGAAGTAGGCTTCGGAAAATACTTGTCCACGTCATAGCCCTGTTTTTTAAGCTGCTCCAACAGATTCTGAACTATTTTATCCATGGTCTCTTCGTCATATTTTCCGGGCTTGGAGATACCATTGTCAAATATGGAATAAGCATAGCATACCGTGAAACCATACTGCTTGTAGGCATTGGGCAGGCTGGTAAACTTTTTCGGAATGCTGCCTGCCATATGAAGTCCCTCATTCAGAAGCAGCGTCAGGAAAAGTATTACTACCTCTGCTATTATTCTCTTGTAGAGAGGTGAGGAGGCCTCGTATTTTTTACTCTTAATTCCCAGAATAATGAGACCAATGATAGCAATTACAATAACTGCAATAATAAGTGGTACACCGTAGCCGGGCATATATTTATTGACTACCTGAACACCTTCCTTCAAGGCAAAAAAATCACCAAAGGTGAAGGGCGTAACTCTCATTGAAAGCACCACAAAGCCACTTATGGCCAGGGCCATAACGACAGTGACCATAAGTGCCACGGTAAAGACTCTTTTTCTGAACATAAAGCCTATACCTATAACCACCATGGTCATAAGGAAGCCCAGCAAAAACATAAGCGGTCTGGAGGCTATAAAAACTATCATCTTAATGATAGATCTCTGATTGAGTATTTCCACTATTATTGACACGATCAGCGAAATACCTATCCACTGCACCGAGTCATGCTTTATAAATTTCTTAAATGTATCCATTTTTCCCTTTCTCGGGACATATAACAATGTCCCTGCCGTACAGCAGGGACATTATAGCACTCAAAAGTGTTTTTGAAAACTTTTTTATCTTCTGCCGATGTCTGTATCGTTCCAGTCTGTCTTGGAATTGTCCTTGATGTACTGTACGATTTCCTCGAAATCACAGAATGCCAGACCTACGTAGCTGTCTGCGCAGCCATAGTAGATAGCAATACGGCCTGTATCAGGATCCTGAAGTGTAGCGCATGGGAAGCATACGTTCGGAACGAAGCCTCTCTCCTCGTACCACTCTGTAGGAGTGAGAAGGAAGTTCTTGCATCTGTAAAGCACCTTGGAAGGATTCTCCAGATCCAGGATAGCACCACCGATGGAATAAACGTAACCGTTACATGTGCCGGATACACCGTGATAGAATACCAGCCAGCCCTCGGATGTCTCGATAGGAGCAGCGCCTCCACCGATCTTTAAGCTCTCCCACCACTCAGAGCAACGACCCATAACGTGTCTGTGCTTGCCCCAGTAAACCATATCAGGAGACTCGGAGATAAAGATATCACCGAATGGTGTATGACCACTGTCTGAAGGACGGGAAAGCATCATGTACTTGCCGTTGATCTTTCTTGGGAAAAGAACCGCATTTCTGTTGAAAGGAAGGAATGGATTCTCAATACGTGTAAAGGTCTTGAAATCTGTGGTCTTTGCAACACCGATAGCTGCGCCGTACATATCCTGACACCACATGATGTAATAGGTATCCTCTACTTTTACAAGTCTTGGGTCATATGCATAGATAGGCTGGAAGTCATTGCCATCCTCATCAACGAAGTGAATCTTCTCTTCCTCGAACTCCCAGTGGATTGCATCCTTACTGTGACCAAGGTAGATGAAGGAAACCCCGTCTGTCTGCTCACCGCGGAATACTCCGATAAAAGCATCACCGTAAGGCATTACAGCAGAATTGAAGATACGGGCTACTTCCTTAGTAGGGTATCTGCCGATGATAGGGTTCTCTGTATATCTCCAGATAGGAGCATGATTTATAGGCTCTGCCGGTCTTTCCTGCCAAGGCATATTAGGGCATGCCGGAGCGATCATTTTAATTTTGCTCATTTATTCTCCTTTTAATCGCTTTTTGAATAAAGTGAAAAATTAAGTATATTTAGTCTTTTAGTATTTTTTTACTTTTTTTCTCTTAAAGATACTGCCTGCAGGAATCCCCGCAGGCAGATAATCTTTTTGAATTTTTAAACTATATTCTACTTACCGTAGTACTTATCAAGAGCATCCTGTACCTGCTGCTTGTAAGTCTCCTGGAACTGAGCTACAGTTACATCACCCTTAAGGAGTGAATTCCAGTCGTACTCTACGCCAAGGTTCATACCAAGCTCGTTAACTTCGTGCTTACCAAGATCCTGCATTACTGCGAAGTTCTCTACCTGAAGTGTAGGATCCTTAGCAGTTGACTTATACCACCAGCTGAGAGTATGCTTTGCATCTCTGAGGTCAAGATCGCCATTGTACCAGTTCCAATAGTCATAGAGCATATTGAATACTGTAAGCTGATCCTCAGGTGAAAGTGTAGAAGGAATGAGGTAGTACTCACCGGCTGTTACCTTCTGGTAGTTTGTAGCCTGGTCACCGGAAGGACCGATTGGCCACTGAACATATGCTGTATCGAATGGAAGTGTCTTACCAACATCACCTGCTGGGTCGTAGTCCTTCTCTGTATCAGCAATCCAAGCTGCGCACTCGAAGAATGCGGAATGGCCTTCCTTATAGCAGAATCTCATGGAGTTCCAAGGCTCGCCTTCATAGTCATAAGGATAAGAATACTTTGTGTAAAGTTCAACTACCTTCTCAAGAGCCTCACCTGTCTTTGCAGAAGAAAGAGTCTCTGTCTGACCGGCAGCGATAGAACTACCGTTAGAAAGAATGAATGCTGTTGCTACTTCGCCAACGAAACCGGAGAAACCGTACTCGCCATTATCCTTGTCTGTAAGTTTCTTACAGTACTCGAAGAACTTATCCCATGTCCACTCGCCTCTAGCATAAAGAGCACGAGGGTCCTCTAAGTTAGCTGCCTGAACTTTCTGTACATTGAATGCAAGAGGGTATGTAGAACCTACCTGAGCCTCTGCATTAACCTTGCTGATAAGGCAAGCCTTACCATCGCCAACGTTAAGGAAGGAAACATACTTCTGCTCGCCGAAAAGATCAGCAAGCTTTGACTTGTCGCCCTTAACATCCTCATTCTCATAAAGAGCCTTAAGGTCTGCTGCATAGCCATTAATCTGTGCAGGAATACCAAAAGCAAGTTCTACAAGATATGCGCCACAGTCAGGCACACCGGCCTTAATGGAGTTCTCTACGGAGTCCTTAACACCTGTATATGTAAGGTTATCCCAGAAAATATTCAAACCATAATTTTTCTCAATTGCTCTGATGTTATCAAGCTTCATCTGAGCTACTTTCTGGTTGTGCTCGAAGGAAATCTTCTCATCTGCTCTCTGCTCATCTGTCCACTTCTCATCATCCTTAAACTCTGTAACGAAAGAAGGGTCATCTGTTAATACTGTACATGATGAATCATAGTACTGAAGCCACCATGTACCAATTCTAAGTTCTGTGATAGGAGGAGCTACGATACTACCCTTATCCTTCTTGCCGCAAGCAGCAAGGGAGAGAATCATCATAGCACTCAGAGCAAGAACTACTACTCTACGAAAATTCTTCATTTTTTGTATTCCTTTCAAAATGTGGTAATTTTATTTAGTTGTTGCAGAAATCTCAAATACATCTACGTGATAAGACTGACCGAAGAAGCCTTCTGCATTAAGCTTTTCAACTAAAGCAGGCTTAAGTGTAATTGTGAATGACTCTTCTGCAGAATCAATTGTGAAGTAGCCTTCACCATTTACCTTATCAAGGTTGTCTGCAAATGCTTCCTCAGCTGTAAGTCCTGCGAGCTTCTTCCAAGAAGGATCACAGAGGCACCACAGCCAGTAGCCATCACCACCTGCAACGATTTCATACTTAATTGTAAGTTCTACTTCCTTGCCTTCCATACCATCAAAGAAGCCTGCAGGGATATCGCAATCATTTGACCACTCACCAGGAACCTTTTCGTCCTTCGCTTTATTGGTTACTGCTGCATCAACAGCAGCCTCAAGCTTGTACTCATCGATCTCAAGACCGTATACCTGACATGTGAAGTCAACACCATTTGTAATGAAGTAGTCAAGACCTGCTGCTGTAAGTGTGAATGTGATGCTGTCCTTTGCAGGATCACACTTAATGAAACCATCAGGCTTAATCTTTCCGATTTCATCTGCTTCTTCAAGGCCCTTAATAGAACCAGGAATTGTTACATAAATCTTGCCCCAGCT
>JAZUHR010000107.1:0-4697 GCA_045641825.1 Lachnospiraceae bacterium | reverse complement strand
GGCTGTAATTGTAATAGTTACATTAGGATTAACATATTCACAGTTCTTGTAATCAGCACTACATGCCTCACAGTTTGCATCATAGCTGTATCGGCCGGCACAGTGTTCAGTACATGTACATACAAGTTTTACAGGCTCTGGAATTTCTTCCTCAGGCTCATCTTCCCCTGCGTTATTATCAGAGGCGGAACCTGTCTCATCACTGTCTCCTGAATCGCCATTTTCGCTACCCTCCGGCTTGTCACCTTCCGTTGTCTCTGTCTCCGAATCCTCAGCTGCAAATACAGGTGCTGCTGTTGTATGATTTGCAAGTAATGCTCCTACCGGCATTACAAATAAAATAGCGGAAAGAATGAATATACCAATCGCTCTTCCCCTTAACTTGTTAGTCATTGTTAGAATCGCTCCCTTCTTTATTATGTGCAGAGTCGTTACCCCTTGCTAACTCAAGCAACTTCTTTTCCTCTGCTTTTTTTGCATTAATCATCTCTGTAAGTTCTTCTACAGAAATATGATGTTTATCTAAAATGGACTGCTTTTCAGCAGCCTCTGCCATCTTAAGCTCCTGCTCAAGATGTGCCTCCCTGCTTTGGAGGCCTGCAAGCTGTTCCCTTACTTTCATAAGTTCGCGCTCAATCTTTGCTTTTGACATAAACTACCTCCTTCCTGGTATTAGAAAAGCAGCCTTGATTTCTCTTAGCTGCTTTGAAAATAAATATTTAATCGGAAGATAGTCTTCCGAATCCGTAAAAATGCGACTGCCAGTATGATGTCGTATAAGACGAATACTTAATCGGATCTCCGGCATGTACCATGATACCCGGTGCCACAACTATACCTACATGTGATACAGGGCTTCCTGAACTGTAGGTTCCTGTAAAGAAAATGATATCTCCAGGCTTCTCTTCTCCAGGAGTAACCTTGGCACATTTATTATAGATACCCTGTGCTGTGGTTCGCTCTAATGGATATGTACCACTTGCCTTGAAGCACCAGCATACAAATCCTGAACAGTCAAATCCGGTACTTGGACTGGAACCGCCCCATACATAAGGTGTACCCACATATTTATCTGCCTCTCTTAGAAGTGCTTCCACCTGGGCATCATCAAATGCATCCGGAAGCTCATAATCTGTTCCACCGCTTCCTCCGGAACTCTCACCATAAAGTGTTCTTGTTCCACAGTTAAAATAAAACAGCGGATTATAATATACTCCGTTATAAAGACATTCAATATGTAAATGGCTGCCCGTACTTGCACCGGTATTACCTGTCTTTCCTATTACAGTACCTTTTCTTACAGTCTGTCCTGTTGTTACATTTATTGCGCTCAGATGACCATACTTGGTTGTATATCCCTCTGAATCAGTGATTACTACATAGTTACCAAAACTGCTGTCATAGCCCGCCTCGGCAATTGTACCATCATGTGATGCATATACTGTGGTACCCTCCGGTACTGCTATATCTACACCTCTGTGGAACTGTTCATCTCCTGTTATGGGACTGATACGATAACCATAATAGCTGGATATGTAATCATACCAGTAATAGTCTACCGGCGAAGCAAATATCTGTAATGCTCCCTTGGTATCCTTATATACATCATATATTTCTTTCTGCTCCGCAGTCAGATTGGCCGCTGCTATCTCCTCAAGAGATTTGACTTCTAGCTTTACCCTTAGAATAGAAACTTCATATTCCTCTTCTTCCTCGTACTCTTCCTCCACCTCATACTCTTCTTCATATTCCTCACCAGTTTCAGGATCCGTAACAGTTCTTGTCTTTGTTACAGTTCTTGTTTTAGTAACCATCCTTGTTCTGGTCTCGGTATCAGGTGTCAGTGTCAGCGTATACATCTCATTAAACAGATCCTCGATTTCAGACTCAACACCGGCTGCAGTAAATTCCGTATGCTTCGCAGACAGATAACTAATTAGAGTTGCCGGATTATGTCCTATCTCACCAAGGTTATAATCATACTCGTCATACCCCGGATAGTCAGTTTCAATATTGTTGATATCCTTCTGCAGACTGGTTTCAAGCTGTGTCATCTGAAGTGCTGCAGCATCAATCTCCGCCGGATCACTCAGATATGTACTAGTCATAGTCGTTGTAACAGAATTTCCAAGCATTGAACCAAAGCTCGTAAACATACCCATGAGCATAACAAAAAACATGGCAGCTACTCCGCCTATCAGTAGAACCTTCCAGTTTTTTGCAGCAAATTCCTGCATCTTATGAGCCACAAGGGTTGCTGTCTTTGTTGCCTCCACTGTAGCTTCAGCAGCCTTCTCCGCTTTCCTTGCAGCTGTTGCCGCCTTCTGGTACTGCTTCTTTATTCTGGCTTTCTGCATCTGCTTTTTCATGGAATTACTAAAGGATTTCTCCTTAAGTTCCGGATTGGCTTTTAACCACTTCTCATATTCCTTTTTAGTATCAAACTGAAATTTTCGCTTACTCAAGGTGGCTTCAGCTTTATCCAGCCTATTTCGTGCCTTTGCAAGCCGCTCAACTTTTTTCTGTGTTGGTGACTTTTTGTGGTCCTTTACAAAATCATACAGTCTCTCGCCATTCTGCCATGTAGTACCAGCAGCATTTACCGCAGTATCTGCTGTTGCACTTGCTGCCTTTACTGCATCATTATCATCACTGCCTTCCATTCCCTTTGAACGAGCGATGGCTGCAGCCTCATACATAAGCTTTCTTGAATGCTTCTTATTAAGATGCGCTTTATCTGGTGCTGTTTTCTCCTTTACCGGCATTACCTTATAGGTATAGGTTCCTGTCTTTTTATCGAATACCTTCTGCATCGTATACGAAGTAACCGGTGTATTCACTATCGCCTTGGCATATTTCTTCTCGGCCTTTAATTTGTTTCTATGGGCCTTATCAATTTTCTTATCGCCAAATCTCGTACCTTCTGTAAAGTCACTCTTGCTTTCTTTGAAATCCTTATTTTCGCCCTTGGATCGGCCACCAGTCTTTTCCCGGTCTCTGCCCTGAAATTCCCTCTGGTGTTTCTGCCTGCCCTTACTATCATTGTCTCTTTTAGGCTTGTCATCAAAGAAACTGTCTTCCTTCGGCTTGGTACTGCTATTAGTTGCATCCCTGGTTTTATTACTATCCGCCATACATTATGCCCCCTCTTCCCTTTTTACACTTTCCTCAGGTCGTGTGTTCATAATGCGGAATGTCTTTGTATCTGTAGGATATTTATCCACAAACGGAATAACCACATTATCGAAAAGTATCAGCCCGGAACCTGCCTCGGAATTGGTTACATGTGCAAGCTGTTTTTCAGAAATACCAAGTTTGTCAGCTAAGATATGCTGGTCCTTGGCATTCTGATTAAGTAAATAAACAAAGTCAGAGTTACCAAGGATTCCCTCGATTTCCTCTGACCTTAAAAAGTCACCTACGTTCTGAGTTAAGCCTGTTGGAATACCTCCCCATTTACGGAATCTCTTCCAGATTTCCACAGAATATATGGCTGTCTGTTTTTCCTTAAGAAGAAGGTGGAACTCGTCACAGTAGTATCTTGTTGCTATCCTTCTCTCACGGTTCATGGATACTCTGTTCCATACCGCATCCTGTACGATTAACATACCAAGTTCCTTAAGCTGATTACCAAGGTCCCTGATATCAAAACACATAATACGGTTCTGTGAATCCACATTGGTCCTGTGATTGAAATAATTCTGCGAACCATGTACATACAATACTAGTGAATTGGCTATACGCTCTGCCTTTGGATTCTTATGTGATAAAAGTGCATCATACAAATCTTCCAGCAAAGGCATATTCTCAGGTACCGGATTTTCAAAGTATTTATCATAAATATGTCTGATACACTCATCAATGATACCTTTTTCATCATTTTCAAGACCATCCTTACCACCTGCTATCAGATCACATAATGTAATCAAAAAGTCTCATTTAAGCTTTAACGCTTCCTTATCATCCTTATGACTGATTTGAATATCCATTGGATTTAAGAAATCCTTTGAATTGGTGGCAAGTCTGACCACCTGACCCTGAAGTGCCTGCACCAGTGGAAAATACTCTCCCTCCGGATCGCATATTACGACATCATCCCTTGTCTGAAGAAATGATGATAATATTTCTCTCTTTGCAGAGAAGGATTTACCAGAACCTGGTGTACCAAGGATAACTCCGTTAGGTGTACGCAGTTTCTTTCTGTCTGCCATAATCATGTTATTACTAAGCGCGTTTAAGCCATAATAAATGGCCGGTGCCGGCATAAATAATTCCTGTGTACAGAACGGAACAAGTATTGCAGTACTCTTTGTCGTAAGTACCCTCTCTATTCCTGTCTCATTGCATCCAATTGGCGCAGAAGCCATAAGTCCTTTTTCCTGCAGGTACTGCATAGGTCTAAGATTACAGTTTGCCTGCTGTATAATACCGGATACTCTTTGCTGTAATGCTTCCATTTTTTTCTTCGTTTCACCATAAGTAGTAATAAGAAATGTCATCTTAATAATCTTCTGGTTACTTGTATTAAGATCATCGAGCAGCTCCAGCGTATCCTTTTCATATGTAATAATATCCGTTGGCAGGATATCCATATCATAACCGGATCTTACTGCTTTCTTCTGCTCCTCAATTTTCATCTTCTGAATATTGGTAAGTGCACCCTTAAGCATCTTGATAGCTTTTACCGGATCCATAGT
>JAZUHR010000106.1:0-2261 GCA_045641825.1 Lachnospiraceae bacterium | reverse complement strand
TATGTTCCTTTCCATGTGGAATGCTATAAGAAATGAGACTACACCTGACTTTTATATGTACACGCCCGATAAAAATTTGCTCCCGGTAAAAGCGGAGGGCTTCGTGCAGCCCTTTACCGATTCGCCTCTTGATACGGAAGCGGTAGCTGTAAATGTTATAACCAATATGATAAATTCGGCTCAGGATTATGTATATCTGTCTACGCCTTACCTTATTCCGGACTGCCATATACTGAATGCACTTAGGAATGCAGCCAAAAGGGGCGTGGATGTCCGGATTATTACACCGGGAGTCCCTGATAAAAAGATGGCATATATGCTTACCAAAAGCTATTATTATTCACTTCTTGAAGCTGGAGTCAGTATATATCAGTTTGCCCCGGGCTTTATTCATGCCAAAAACATTGTGTGCGATGATAAAATGGCTATGTGCTCCACAATCAATCTGGATTACAGAAGTCTGTATCTGCACTTTGAATGTGGCACCTTTTTCATGTTAAATGAAGCAGTAGGTGAGATGCTTACGGATATGAAAAAGACCTTTGAGGTCTCTGACAGGATATATAAGGCGGATATTAACCGTAACGTATTCTTAAGACTATTTATGAGTATTTTAAGAGTTTTTGCACCACTTTTCTAAATTGAATGCCGAAATTTCAGGCGGAAAGGAAAAAAATGGAATTAATTGACGGAAAACTTATTTCACAGCAGATTAAAGACGAGGTAAAGGCAGAGACGGAGGCACTTTGCAAATTTGGAAAACGCCCCTGTCTTGCGGTTATTCTTGTGGGCAATGATCCCGCTTCTTCGGTATATGTTAATAACAAGAAGAAGGGCTGCGAATACTGTGGCTTCGATTCCATTTCCATAGAGCTTCCGGAGGAAACTACAGAGCAGGAGCTGTTACTTAGAATTCAGGAGCTGAACGACGATCCTCAGGTAAACGGAATTCTGGTTCAGTTGCCCTTGCCAGGGCATATCAACGAGGATGCGGTGATTTCCGCCATTAAGCCGGAAAAGGATGTGGATGGCTTCCACCCGGTAAATGTGGGAAATCTTCTTATCGGAAGACCGGGTATGGTTAGCTGTACCCCTGCGGGCATTATTGAACTTCTGAAAAGAAGCAATGTGGACATTGCAGGTAAGAAATGCGTGGTTATAGGCAGAAGCAATATTGTAGGAAAGCCTATGGCAGTGCTGATGCTTCGTGAAAATGCCACAGTAACCATCTGTCACTCACGCACAGTGGACCTGCCTTCGGTATGCAAGGAGGCAGATATTCTAATTGCCGCAGTAGGAAAGCCCAAGATGATTACCGAAGAGTACGTAAAGGAAGGTGCGGTGGTCATCGATGTAGGTATTCACAGAATGGAAGATAAGAAGCTTTGCGGCGATGTGGATTTTGACAAGGTGGCTCCTATGTGTGATAAAATCACACCTGTACCGGGTGGCGTTGGTCCTATGACCATTGCTATGCTTATGAAAAACTGTTTGGAGGCTTTTAAGAGACAGAATGGTTAAAATAATGTTTATTTCTCTGGGCTGTGACAAGAATTCGGTAGACACCGAGTTTATGCTGGGACAGCTTCGGGATGCGGGATATTCCATCACCAACAGCGAGGAAGAAGCAGATGTTATTGTTATCAATACATGTGCCTTCATTTCGGATGCCCAGGAGGAGAGTGTTAATACTATCCTGGAGATGGCAGAATATAAAAAGGCGGGAAGCTTATCAAAGCTTATTGTAGCGGGGTGCCTGGCACAGCGTTACAAGGAGCAGATTATGACTGAAATTCCCGAGGTTGATGCTGTGGTAGGAACCACTGCCATTGATAAAATCATTGAAGCTATAGATGAGGGCGGAAATTTTATTATGGATCCCGACAGGCTCCCTTTACCTGAGACTGCAAGAGTATCCACTACAGGCGGCTACTATGAGTATCTGAAGATATCTGAAGGCTGCGACAAGCACTGTACCTATTGCAGAATACCTTCTCTTCGCGGAAAATACAGAAGTATTCCTATGGAACGCCTTATAGAAGAGGCCAAATTTCTGGCTGAGGGAGGCTGCAGGGAGCTTATTCTGGTGGCCCAGGAGACTACTGTTTACGGTACCGATCTTTACGGGAAAAAGTGCCTCACAGAGCTCATCAATAAGCTTTCGGAAATAGAAGGTATCGAATGGATAAGGCTTCTTTACTGCTATCCGGAAGAAATCGATGACGAACTTATAGAATGTATTGCCACAAATCCCAAAGTGT
>JAZUHR010000105.1:0-2170 GCA_045641825.1 Lachnospiraceae bacterium | reverse complement strand
ATAATGTCAGCGCCATGTTTATTTCTCTTAATCGCGACCTGACCCAGGAGTATGGCTGGGCAGCGGCCTATGGTGTGGCAGTGGCCAGAGACGGTGCCAAGATTCAGCAGGCCAGAGTGGTAGCAGCAGAAAACAGCAGAGAAAATGTATTTGCTATTTTGGCCGGTAAGGCTAAGGAAGTGGGAGAGCTGGCTGTAGAGCTTCTGTCTGCAGAGCTTATTGAGCCCGGTACCTATGATATTATTACTGACCCTTCCATCACAGGTCTTATTGCCCACGAGGCCTTCGGACACGGCGTAGAGATGGATATGTTCGTAAAGCACAGAGCCAAGGCCAGAAAGTATATAAATAAGCGGGTGGCTTCAGACCTGGTAAATATGCACGACGGTGCAGCCGCTACCGAGAGCTGCGTAGGCTACTTTTTCGATGATGATGGCGTGCTGGCTCATGATACTCTTATTATCAAGAACGGTTTCCTGCAGACAGGTATAAGCGATGCCGTATCTGCTATGCAGCTGGGCACAGAGCCTACAGGTAACGGACGTCGTGAGAGAACATCTCATAAGGCTTATACCCGTATGACCAATACCTTCTTCTCAGCAGGTACGGATAAACTTTCCGACATGATTGCTTCCGTAAAGCACGGCTATATGCTTTTTGAGACCAGCAATGGCATGGAGGACCCCAAGAACTGGAATATCCAGTGTGTGGCTCAGTACGGACGCGAGATTAAGGACGGTAAATTCACCGGAAAAATCGTAGCACCTGTAGTAATGAGTGGATATGTGCCGGATCTTTTACAGTCCATTTCCATGGTAAGTGACGAGTGGAAAGTAACAGGCTCAGGCTCCTGCGGTAAGGGCTATAAGGAGTGGGTACCTGTAAGTGATGGCGGACCTTGTTTGAAAGCGAGATGTAAACTGGGATGATGAATAAATATATTGATGCATTAAAAAGAAATAAAGAGGTCTCTGCGTGGAAGATTGTTTCCTCAGAGGTTAAGTCTGTAGAGGCTTACTATGTAATGAAAAATCTGGAGACCAACAGAGTAGCTGAAGAAAAGAATGTACAGATTACCGTATATGTGGATAAGGATGGAAAGCGTGGCTTGGCAGCCTTTAACGTGTACGATTACATGACTGCGGAGGAGCTGGACAGGAAGATTGCCGATAATGTATTTGCGGCAGGCTTTGCTCTCAATAAGTTTTATGAACTTCCCGGTCCTCAGACAGGGGAAATCAAGGAATCCCAGTCCAATATGCGTGACAGAAAATTTGCCGAAGTACTTGAAGATGTGGTAGATGCGGTATTTGCGGCTGATGTGTATGAGGGCGGATATCTGTCTGCAACAGAATTTTTCTTAAAAGAGATTTCCGAGCATATAGTGAATTCCAATGGCCTTGATGTGGCTTCCAAGAGTTATGCCGGAGATATCGAGCTTATCCCTTCCTGGGCCAAGGGCGACGAAGAGGTAGAGGTTTATCACAGAATTAAATTTGAGTCAGTGGAGCCTTCTGAAATTACAGCAGAGGTTACAGCAGAACTTCTGGTGGCTCGCGCCCGTTTTGAGGCCAAGGAAGTGCCTGATAAGAGCGTCAAGGTTATCCTGCAGGATACAGAAGTAGGCCAGGTACTGGATTATTTTTCAGAGCAGTTGGACTACGCTATGCTTTATCAGAAAATGAGCCGCTTTGACGTAGGAGAGAGCGCTCAGGGGGATGAGGTCTGTGGAGATAAAATCACTATATCCATGTTACCTTATGCCAAGGGTGCATCCCGTTCCAGAAGTTTTGACGCAGATGGTATTATCCTTAAGGAAGTGCAAATAATTAAGGATGGCGTGGCTACGGCCCGTCACGGTTCCAACCGTTTCGGCTACTACATGGGTGAAAAGAATCCTACCGGTATTCTGCCTATTCTTAAGTGTGAGAAGGGCAGCAAGTCCTTTAAGGAGATGGCCGGCGAGCCTTATGTAAGATGCGTGAAATTCTCAGGACTTCAGGTGGAACCGAATTCCGGCTACTTCGGTGGTGAAGTCAGATTGGGCTTCTATTTCGACGGTGAGAAGGAAATCCCTGTTACAGGCTTCTCTATTTCCGGCGATATCAATAAGACCAAGTCTACTCTTCGCCTGTCATCGGAAACTGTGACCAAGAGCGGCTATACAGGC
>JAZUHR010000104.1:0-2426 GCA_045641825.1 Lachnospiraceae bacterium | reverse complement strand
ATTGATTCTCTGTCTCGTTGTTGTTGCAATACTTATCAACAATATCACAAAGAATATCAAGCACGTAAATAAACTTGCTTTGGACCTGGCTTCAGGTGATTTCACTGTTAACAAGCTTAATATTCGCGGTAAAGACGAAATGGCCCAGATGGGTAATGCCCTTAACACCATGTTCGACGCCAATAAAGAAATGCTTACCGGTATTTCCGAGCAGGCCAAGAATATTACCGCTTCCTCCGGTGCTTTGGATAATTCCGCAGTAGAACTTAACAAGGAATTCCAGGAAATCAACACCCAGATGAGTACCATCAATGAGTCCATGATGACCTGCTCCGCCGCTATCGAAGAAATTAATGCCGGCGTTGAGGAAGTAAACTCCAACGTAAACATCTTGGCTGATGAGACCGGTGATACACTGAAACGTGCATACCAGATTAAGGAAACAGCCGCAGACATCGAGAAAAAGAGTAAAGAGTCTGCTGAAAAAGCTACCGAACTTTCCTCCAAGTTTGAAAAAGAACTGGCCACAAGCATTGAAAATTCCGCAGTTGTTGAAAACATTTCACAGTTGGCAGAAGTTATTGCAAATATCGCAGATCAGATCAATCTCCTCTCCCTCAACGCTTCTATTGAGGCTGCCAGAGCAGGTGAGCAGGGTCGAGGCTTTGCGGTAGTTGCCGGTGAAATCGGTAAACTGGCCGGTGATACTTCTGAGGCAGTTGCCAATATTCAGAACACAATCGCCGACGTTCAAAATGCCTTCGTTGAGATGTCCGGCAGTGCCAAGGATATTCTTTCCTTCGTTCAGAATACCGTTACTCAGGATTATGCTTCCTTCGTAGAAGTTACCACCAGGTACGGCAGCGATGCCGAATTCTTCGCAGTGGCAGCTAACAGCACATCTGATATGGCTGAAGCAATCAGAGGCACTATGAACGATCTTGCCTGTGCAGCTCAGAACGTAGCAGATTCTTCTCAGCTTACAGCAGAAGCCTCCAGCACCATCTTAAGCACCGTTCAATCTGCCGGAAACAATGCAGCAGATATTCAGGGTAAGAGCGAGGAGCAGCTGCTCATCGCCGACAGTCTGGAGAAGGAAGTTTCCAAGTTCAAACTGTAATCAGTAAAGTAGACTGGCTCAATCTGTAATCAGTAAAGCTGGCTGGTTCAATCTGTAATTAACTGAATAATAAAAGAAGCCTTAAGGAAACCGGCAAAATCATTCCAAGCGTAGTTTCCGAAAGGCTTCTTTTTTGTCTTATATTTATTGATATCTAAGCGGCAGCTCCAGATGGTTTGCTTCCAGCAAGGTCTTATCCTTGAGTATATCCTCACATTTTCCATCTGCCACTATTCTTCCACCGGACAAAAGAATTACACGCTCACAGGTATCCAGAATCATGTCCAGGTCGTGAGAAGTAATAATTTTAGTGTTTTTCAAAGAATTAATTGTATTGATGACTATTCTTCTGTTATATGGGTCCAGCGCCGATGTGGGCTCATCCATCAGGATAAACTCCGGTTCCATGGCAAGAATCGTGGCAATGGCCGCCATTCTTTTTTCACCGCCGGACAGCTTGTGATTGTGCCTATGCTTAAGCTCTGTGAGGCCCAGTTCTGCCAGCACCCTATCCACTCTCTCATCTGCTTCTTCCCTGCTCATTCCATAATTTAATGGAGCAAAAATAATATCCTCATATACAGTGGGCATAAACATCTGATTATCGGAATTCTGAAGCACAAAGCCCATTTTTCTTCTTATTTCGGCCAAATTATCCTTTTTTACAGAAAGTCCTCCCACTTCTACCCTGCCATCATATGGTAAGAGTCCCAGCAACACCTTCATCAGGGTAGACTTGCCTGCACCGTTGGCTCCGATGAGGCCTACAGACTCGCCCCTTTTTATCTCGAAGGCAATAGAGTCCAATATCTTATGCTGCTTTTCATATTCAAAGGATAAATTTTCACAAATTATCATACCAATCCTCCTGTAAAAAAGCCTCCGATTAGGGCCGCTATGTTTATAAAACGACATAAGACAAAAAGACCTATGGCCAAAATGCAGAAGAAATAGTCGCTAAAGCTGCCTTTCTTTACAGACGCATAGAAAAACTCCCCATGAAAGCCACGAAGCTGCATAGACAAATACATTTCCTCAGCCTTGTCCTGGCTTCTGAGTAAGAGCTGCCCCAGGAAGGATCCCCATGCCTTAAATGCAATTCCTTTTTGTCCCGGTGCCCGTAGCTTGTAGGCAGTAGTCATTATGGCTACTTCATCCACCATCAGCCCTATGTACCTGTAGGTAAGTAAAAGCAGAGTAAGCAGAATATCCGGCACATGTACTTTTCTAAGAGCGGCGCAAATAGAGTCAATACTCGTAGTGGCTGCCAGGGCGAAAGATGCCATCAGGGCGAATATCCCCTTCA